>QCSV01000030.1 GCA_003211415.1 Prochlorococcus sp. AG-670-M15
AATCTGTTTTTTGCATGTTTAATAACTGGATAAAAATATGCCAGTGTAGTCATAACAAACAAAAAAGTTATTAATGAATTTTTTTCATTTTTAATAAATTCTTTAGTATTTTTTTTTGCTTTTAATATTTTTATTAATAAATTATCTGGTAAACCTATTTGAACAAATAACAACTCTACCCACCATGGAAGATCCTTACCTTTCTTATTCTTTGATTTTTTGGAAGTATTCATTTTATTAGCTTCATAATTTGAGTTTCTAAACTTTTTAGGTTAATTGTTTCTTAATTAAACATATCATCGAATAATTTATTTGAAATATAGAGGTTTATTTTGATTTGGAAACTATATTTTTATTTTATAAGTTTTAATTTAATTTATCTATGAATTTGAGTATTGTAAATTTGTATTTAAGAGAATTTTAGATGGCAAAAAAAAGAAGGAAATTAAATAAAGATTTTGAGAGAAAAATATATACATCAAGAAAAAATGTAGAACTAGTTTTGGCTAAAATCTATGATATCGATGATGAAGATATACAAAAAGAATATATTAGTGCGTTTAACGTAGTTGTATCTTTATACGATCAATTAAAAGAAGATTATGAAAAAGTAGGATTTAATGATAATTCAGAAGACGTTCTCAAAACCTATAAAAATGCTTTTAAACTTTTTGAAACAGAATTTGAAATTTAAATTCTACCTAATTAATTTTTATAGGGAAATACAGGTATCTCAATTAGATTTCCTTTTTGGAGATTAGATCTCTTTTCTTTTAAATCTTTTATACATGAAGATATATTTTTCTGTTTTGCACAATATCTTTTTATTTGGAAATTAGTAAGTGAGAATGCAGCATTACTAAATAAAAAAAAAGCCAATAAAAATAAAGATAAATTAAATCCTGATTTCATTCTTCCTCTCATACCTGTTTTCTAATTCTCTGTTATTTAATTACCTTTATTATAAATATCTATAATTTGTTTTAATTCATCTTTACTTAAGTCTGTTGAAATAAAAACTTCTTGGGCTGTTTTACCCTTTCTTGCTATTGCTTTATATCCGTTTATAGTTTTCACTGACAATCTAATAATCAATTTAGAAGATCTACCCCTGGCTCTTGAAATAGCAGCTGGAGTTATTGTCTTGATATTAATGTCCAGTGCTAACTTTTGGAGTATTGGAATTAGACCTTCTATATTTGTACTATGATTTGATACTAACCTTCCCAATTTAAATTTATTATTATTCTATTGAGAAAATTTTGTTTCTGAGAAATTAACTTTAGCTTTTAAATGATAAAAAATTTAGAAGTTCTGTTATATTTATTAAAACGATTAAATTCTGATGATCTTTCAAATAGGTTGGGCAGCATTGGCTGCTATTTTTACTTTTTCAATTGCTATGGTTGTTTGGGGAAGAAATGGTGACGGATCCATTGATATATGATTTCATTTTTAACTTATGAAGTCTATTTAAGTGAATTTCTTATCTCCACATCTTTCGTTTTACTCATATTCATAACAATAGCCGTAATTTATATATCCTATATCTCTTGGAAAGATAAAAAAAGATTAAAAAAATAGATATTATTGTTTTTGGTCTTTTTTCTTATCTTTAATTCTGAGCTCTTCAATTAGTTCTTTTGCTTGTTCCATTTTTGATATAGTACTTTTGTAAATCCCAATATCTTTTTCTGCTTTATTAGTAGATAAGCTTAACCTCTCATAAATATCAGAAGTCATCTTAGTTCTATCTGATTCATTTTTCTCTTTGAAATCTTGTGAGTTTGAAGTTAATATATATATTCCCAAGTTCAAAATTCTTGAAGGATAAAGTTTAGAATTACTTTTTTCTATTAATAATTTAAAAATTTCTTTAGATGTTTTATTCTTGAATTCCTTTTTTGACTTTTCAGATATTTCATTAATTGCCTTCGCTTCAAAATTTGTAGAACTGCATAAAGATTCAAAAAGAAGATTCAAATGTTTTTCAGGTTTGTATCCTTTCATTAATTCTTTGAATGTTTCTGTTAGACCAACACAAAAGAGATAATCTTGGGTGAATTCATTTTGATGATTTAGAAGATTTAGTTCGACAAGCATTTCATCAACTATTCTTTTATATAAACCCGGAATGACGAAGGGAAATTTTTCATGAAATAATTTTTTGCTATCTGAAACAGTCAATTTTTCTTTCAATTTTTTATATGTAAACCTTAATAAGGTTAGCGTATGTTGACTCAATATCGTTAATATCTAATAAACAGATAAATATTATTATGATCCCTTTAGTATTAGAAGAATCTGGTGGTAGTGAAAGAGTCTTCGATATATATTCGAGACTTTTAAGAGAGAGAATAATCTTTTTGGGAGAACAAGTTACTAGTGAAACTGCTAACAGAATTGTTGCTCAATTATTATTCCTTGAAGCAGAGGATCCAGATAAGGATATTTATATGTACATAAATTCACCAGGCGGGTCCGTCTATGATGGTTTGGGCATCTTTGACACCATGCAACATGTTAAGCCCGATATTCATACAGTTTGTGTAGGTTTGGCAGCTAGTATGGGTGCATTTTTGCTTGCAGCAGGCACTAAAGGGAAAAGAAGCAGCCTTAGACATTCAAGAATAATGATTCATCAACCTCTTGGAGGTGCTAGAGGACAAGCCAGTGACATAAGAATTCAGGCAGATGAAATTTTGTTCTTAAAAGAACGCCTTAATACAGAATTATCAGAGAGAACTGGAAAAGATTATGAAACCATTAAAGAGGATACAGATAGAGATTTTTATATGTCTCCAAACGAAGCAGTTGAGTACGGATTAATTGATCTGGTATTGGATAAGAAACCTATTAAAGTCTAATTTAATAATTGAGGAGTTCTCTCTTTCTCAGGTATTTTGGTGAATTTGGAAAGAATACTTACAAATTCTTCCCCATCTAAAGTTTCTTTTTCTATTAGTAAATCTACTATTTTATCCATAGCTTCTCTATTCTTGCTGACTATAGCGTAGGTTTCTTTATAACATTCCTTAACCATTACTCTTACACTTTCATCAATTTGTTTAGAAATTGAATCAGAAACTTCACTTCTAGTCATTAAGTCTCTACCAACAAATACCTCTTGATTACCACTTTCTAGAGCTATTGGACCTAAATTACTCATTCCAAATCTTGTAACCATTTGACGGGCCATAGAAGCAACTTGTTGGAAATCACCACCCGCTCCTGTTGTAATCTCACCTTTTCCAAAAACTACATCCTCAGCAGCTCTTCCACCTAAAGCGCCCATTATTCTCGCTTTTAGTTGAGCTCTGCTAATAAGAGTTTGTTCATCATCAGGAGTAAACCAAGTTAGGCCTTTAGCTTGACCCCTTGGAATCACGGTCACTTTCTGAACAGGATCATGTGCTTTCACAAGTGAACCTATGAGAGCATGGCCAACTTCATGATAAGCAATTAATCTCTTGCTTCTACCATCTGTTAATGGAGAGCCTTCCATTCCTGCTACAATCCTATCTACAGAATCATCAATTTCTGAAATACTGATAGAATCTTTTCTCCTCCTGGCGGTTAAAATAGCAGCCTCATTTAATAAATTTGCTAAATCTGCTCCAGTGAACCCTGGTGTTCTTCTCGCAATGCTTTCAAGTGTTAAATCATCTTGAAGTTTCTTGTTCTTAGCATGAACTTCCAATATTGATAATCTACCTTTGATATCAGGTGCGTCTACAGTTACTTGTCTATCAAATCTGCCGGGCCTCATTAAAGCCGAGTCTAGAACATCGGGCCTGTTAGTGGCTGCAATTATTATTATGCCACTATTACCTTCGAAGCCATCCATTTCGGTAAGTAATTGGTTAAGAGTTTGTTCTCTCTCATCATTACCTCCACCAATACCTGCACCTCTTTGCCTTCCGACAGCATCGATTTCATCAATAAAAATTAAACAAGGACTATTTTCTTTAGCTCTTTTGAAAAGATCTCTAACTCTACTAGCACCCACACCAACAAACATCTCAACAAATTCAGAACCTGATAATGAGAAAAATGGTACTCCTGCTTCACCTGCAATAGCTTTGGCTAAAAGGGTTTTACCAGTGCCAGGAGGTCCTACCAATAGAACCCCTTTGGGAATCCTTGCTCCTACAGAAGTAAATTTTTCTGGTTTTTTTAGAAAAGTGACAACTTCTTGCAAATCTTGTTTAGCTTCATTAACACCCGCAACATCATCGAAAACAACTCCTGTTTCAGCTTCCATTGCAAATCTTGCTTTTGTTTTCCCAAATTGCATTGCTTGGCCAGGACCTCCTGGCATACCATTTGACCTCCTGGCTAACAAAATTAAACCTCCAATTAAAATTGCTGGGAAAAGTAAATTACCAAAAATTCCTAAAGCAGGTGGAGCTGTTTTAACTGGGTGTACATCAAAACTAATTCCCTCATTTTTTAAAATGTTTATAAGTTCAGGTGTTAAGCCCGGAAGATCTACACGCAACCTTTGAACTTTATTATCTAAATCCGAATCTATTGTCTCTATAACTGCATTTCTACCTCCCTCAAAAATATCAACTGATGTGACCCTTCCTGAATTAATGTAATCTAAAAATCTGCCATAACTAACTCTTGCAACCGCAGAATTTCTTGGTGCAACGGTAGTCCCATTGGATTTAAGTGAGTCAACATTACTTGAAGATAAAAATTGGTAGGAAAGCGCTATTACTAAAACTATAGGTAATGCCCATAAAATTAATGTTTTAAATTTCTGATTCATTAATTTGTAAAAGGTTAATTATAAGATTGTAGAATGAATCAATGCATTTCGTTGATATTTTCTCTAACTTTATGCTTATACTACCCTTGAGTGTATCCAATTTATAAATGAAATTTGAGATCAACGATAAGGTTAAGTTGATTGCGCCAGTCTCCTACTTAAAAACTTCAGATAATATGCCAATGTTAAGACCACCTGATTTAGTGGCAATTGATGAAATTGGGGAGATCCTATCAATCAAATCCCCAGATACTGTTGAAGTAAAATTTAGAAGAGGTTCTTTTTTAATCGATATTGATAAAATTGAGAAAAACTAACTTAAAAGTTTTTCTTCCACCTATTAGAAATTTCTAAACATATTTTTTCATTTCCCGAAATACTTAGGAAAGGTTTTGAAAAATATTTACAAGTTAATTTAAGAATATCTAACGAAGATATTTCCTCTATTTTTGAATTTAAATCAATCTCAGTAATTGGTAAAATTCCATAACTAATTAATTGTATCTTTCTCTGTAAAATTTCATCTAGTGATTGATTCCCTAATAGAAAAGAACCTTTTAGTTTTTCTTTTGCTAAAAATATTTCAGCATCAGTCAACGGATTAAAAAGTAAATTTTTCCATAGTGTTGATAAAAGTTCAAAAGCAAAAAGTGCTTGCTTATTAGATACAGATAAATAAATTAAGAATGGGGCATTTCCACTCCTAATAGGATAATAAACACCTAAATCGTAAGTTATACCATGTTTTTCTCTAAAAAGTTTAAACAAAGCAGCGCTCATTCCATACGATAAATATGACTCCAAAACTTTGAGTGGCAAATATTCACTACTTTTTCGCGAGCAAGTTTGGTCTCCCATCATAATTATTGTTTGATTTGAATCATTATTATTAAAATCAAATCTATTATTAGTACTTAAATCGTGATTTATAGTTATTGATTTTTCTTCTAAGGGTTTTATTTCTAATGCTTCTGTACATATTCCATTTATTTCTAAATTATTTGAAATTAAATACTTATCTCGACTTTTGAAATTTTTAAACTCAAGCAAAACATCTTCATAGGTAATCTTTGAGACATCATTTGTATTGCCATTTGTATTAAAAGCATAAGGATGATTTGAGTAAACAATTCTTCTCCAGTTTTCAAAACAGATATTAAATGGATTCTCTTTATCTTTTTTTATAAAATTAATTGAGGATTTTTTTACTTTTTGAAATTCAATTTCTAAGAGAGTTGGTTTATTAATTATTAAATCTAATAAAGGTAATAATTTGCTGAAATGTTCATTTATGGATTTAATGCTTATTGAAATACCATCTTCAAATACTTCTTGATTTAATTCTGCTCCATAGGACTCAATATACTCCGAAAGAGTGAAATTATTAAAACCCTCACATCCTCTGGTAAGTAATGAACTGAGAATCTTGTTTATACCTTTTTTACCAAAGCTATCCATATCACTCCCCCCTTTAATCCAAATTGAAGCAGTTGAAAAATTCCTTTTTTTATTATTTAAAAAATATCTTTTTAACATTTGCCAGGGGATGCAACTAAAGTGAATTTTTCTCCACGTATATATTCTGTTATCTCTTTGAAGTTATCAAAGTTATTCCAATATTTTAAATGACTCTCTAAATTATTGATTGAAGATTTTCTTCCCCAAAGAAGTTCATTTCCAAAGAATGAAGAGAGTTGTGTAGATGTCTCTAAATTAAAGATATAATTACTTTTCACAATATTTATTGCTTTTTTTATTTCATTCAAAGCCAAGGATTTACAATTTGAGATCTCATCTATTGTTTTATTAATTTGCTTTTCCACTAAATCAATATCTTTGGACTCGCAACTTGCTTCTATTATAAATAATCCGCCTAATTCTCCAGCATTTACATCCACATATATCGATTCAACAAGATTACTATCTTCTTTTAAAATTTTAACTAATTTGCTGTTTCTTCCAACAGAAAGTATTGATGCTAATATCTCTAGTCCAATAATATTTTTTTGATCATTTAGATTTGGTATAAACCAAGCCATAAATATTCTTGAAAACTCTAAATTATCAAACTTAACTGACTCTCTACCATTCCTGATTTTTAAAGAAGGTTTATTTTTTAGATTTATTAAATTTGGACTTTCTTTTATGCCAGATAGATCACTTTTTTCAAAAATTTTATAAATTTCTTCAGATAGATTCCCAGCAATTGCAATACAAATTTTTTCAGTAGTGTAATGTTTGCTATGAAATTTCACAAGGTCATTTATCTCTAAGTTTTTAATACTATGTTCAGTTCCCAGAATCGAATTCGCATAATTAGAACTTAACCAAACCCTTTTCAAAAAATAATTAAATAATCTTTCTTCAGGCTGATCATTTTGTTGTTTTATTTCATCAATAACTACTCCTTTTTCTTTTATAAATTCATCAGGATTAAAATCTGGAGCAACGACAATATTTGTCAAAAGAGCAAGTGATTCTTTAAAGTTACTGGGTGGAACTAAGACATGGTAATGTACATCATCATAACCAGTTGAAGCGTTACTTAATCCGCCTAGTGATTCAATTTTATGGTCAAACTCACCTGGCATTATTTTGTTAGATCCTTTAAAAATCATATGCTCTAGAAAATGAGCAGTGCCGTTTTTATCAACATCCTCAAATGAAGATCCTGCTTTGCACCAAATATCAATGCTTATAAGCGGCAATTCTTTATTTTCCACAAACACACATCTAGTTTTGCTTGAATGGGTGTAGTAGTTTACATCACCTACGTTCATTTCTGTTCTCTCTTTAAATTCTATTTTGGTACTTTTTAGCCTTGTTGTCTGAATCTTTAACTAAAACAAAATTAACTGATCCTCTTATTTTGGAGTTATTACAAAATATTAGAGAGCATAGATCCATGCTTGATGACCTTAAGAATATAAAAATTGATCCAAAACTTACTAACATAATATCTAAAGAAATAGGCAGAGAACTATATATTGAAAATGAATTTCATAAAGCAAAAGGATTTAGAAAGTTACATATTGAAGTAGCAGAATTTTCAAAGAAACTTATAGTATTGCACTGCGTTTTTTTCCCTGATCCAAAGTTTGATATCCCAATTTTTGGGATGGATTTGGTAAAAATAAATGATATTGTTTCTGCTGCCATTGTTGATTTATCGCCTGCATCACAAAACCAAGGTATTAAATACGAAAAATTACTTTCTGAAGTTGATAAAAGTTCTTTTACCTCATTGAGAGAGATTCCCAAATGGGGGGGGATTTTTTCTGATAATGTATTTTTTGCTTCCCTAAAAAGTAAATCTGAAAAAAGTGATTTTTGTAGAGTCGTGGATCAATACCTCTCTATTTTGATCAAATTAAGTAAGAAAGCTAAACCCGATGTTAATGCGGAAATTATCCAAGAGAGAATATTTTTTCAAAAAAATTACTGTGCTCAACAAATGAAAAATGAAAAGACTAGTATGGTTCTTCTAAAATATTTTGATGAAAAATGGGTTAATAATTATATAAAAACAGTACTATTCGATTTTTAATGGAATTAAAAATATTAAAAAATTTATTTATTTATTTTTTATTATTTACACCAATATCTCTTGGTGTTATTTCCTGTTCTGGAAATAATAAATCTAGTTCAAAAATTAAAGAGGAAATAACTTCAGATTTCATACCTCCTATTACATCTGTTGCCGCACTTGGTCAACTTTCTCCTTCTGGAGAGATTAGACAATTGGCAGCTCCAATAAGTCAGTTTGGCTCCTCCCCCCGAATTGTCAAAATTTTAGTAAATGAAGGAGATTTCGTGAAAAAAGGTGATATCCTCGCAATCTTTGAAAATGGAGAAAAATTAATTGTTGATCTTGAAAGAAACGAAAATCTAATTAATACTATTAACGAAGAAATTACTTTAAAGAAAGATCAAATTCAAAGGTATGAGTTAGCTTTGAGCAAAGATGCATATTCTTTTGTAGAGTTTTCACAGAGAAAAGATGAATTATTAAAATTGCAAAAACAGAAAATAAACCTTGTAGGAGATCAAAAAAATATCAAGATAGATCTATTTAATTCAAAGTTAAGGAGTCCAATCGATGGTTTTATCCTTGGAATAAACACGAGAGTTGGTGAAAGGCCTCAAAATCAAGGGATTTTGGATATTGGCTCTAGTCAAAAAATGGAAGCTTTGATAGAGGTTTATGAATCTGACATCGATAGAGTCTTTATCTCTCAGAATGTTGAATTAAGCAGTGAGAATGGAGGTTTCCAAAAAATTCTTAAGGGAAAGGTTATTAGGATTAGTCCTCAGGTAAAACAAAGAAAAGTTCTATCGACTGATCCAACAGGGGATGCTGATTCACGAATTATCGAGGTACTAGTAGAACTAGATCAAGATTCTATAGATATCGTTCAAAACTATGCAGGAATGAAAGTGATCGCAAAATTTATTCCCTAATGAGTTTTTCTTTTTTAAAATTTAGAAAGATTCCATTAGCTTGGTTGTTATTAACTAGGCAACCATTAAGGCTAGCAGTTGCCATAGCTGGAATCAGTTTTGCAGGGATTTTGATGTTTATGCAATTAGGTTTTAGAGATGGTTTATTTGACACGAGCGTAACTATTCATAAACTTCTAGATGCCGATCTTGTTTTGATAAGTCCCAGATCAAAAAGTTCTATAAGCATGAGTGGATTCCCAAAAAGAAGATTAATTCAAACTCTCGCAGTAGAAGATGTTGAAAAAACTACCCCCGTTAATCTAAATTATTTACTTTGGAGAAATCCCGAAAATCTTAAAACTAGATCAATACTTGCATTAGGTTTTAATCCGTCCGATTCACTTCTTTTAGATGAGGGATTCTCAAATAAAGCTTATAAATTGAGAAATCCATCAAGAGTTCTTTTTGACAAACTATCTAGACCTGAATTTGGACCGATTGAAGAATGGTTCTTATCTGAAAAAAAAGTTGAGACTGAGGTTGCTGGAAAAAGAGTAATTGTTGAAGGCCTTGTGGAGTTGGGACCATCTTTTGGTGCAGATGGTAATTTGATAACTAGTCGAGAAACCTTCTTAAGACTTTTTCCTGCTAATCCTCCTGGCAGTATAGAAATTGGTTTGGTAAAGCTAAAAAAAGGATCAGATCCTGAATTGATTTCAAGGATATTAAATAACTCACTCCCAAATGATGTTAGGGTTCTTACAAAAAATCAATTTATAGAATTTGAGAAGAATTATTGGAAAAATAGTACTGCAATAGGTTTTATATTTAGTTTGGGAGCATTGATGGGTTTTGTTGTAGGGTGTGTGGTTGTTTATCAAATTCTTTATAGTGACGTTACAGACCATCTCCCAGAGTACGCCACCTTATTGGCAATGGGGTATAGACTTAAGTCCCTTTTCTTTGTTGTAGCTAGAGAGGGGTTTTTGTTGGCATTGTTTGGTTATTTACCTGCTTATTTCTCTGGTCAAATACTTTACTCAGTCATAAGAAGTTCTACTAAACTCCCAATAATAATGGACGCAGATAAAACTATTTTAATTTTCGTATTAGTTTTAGTTATGTGTATGGGGTCCGCCGCTGTTGCGATGCGTAAATTAGTTGACGCTGATCCTGCCGAAATTTTTTAACAATTGAAGATAAATGGTTAAAGCTAATAAATCAAAAAATAATGTTAAAAACCTTAAAACTGTCTCAATAAATAATTTGAGTCACTTTTATGGAAAAAATGAGAATAAAAAACAAGTTCTTAATGACGTTAATTTAAATATTGATAAAGGAGAGTTGGTTCTTTTGAAAGGACCTTCTGGATGTGGTAAAACGACTCTTTTAACATTAATTGGTGCCTTGAGAACCTGTCAAAGTGGGGATTTAACTGTATTAAATAATCAGTTAAATGGAGCATCAAGGAAAACTCGTCAGATTCTTAGAAAAAGTATTGGAATGATTTTTCAAGGTCACAATCTTCTGAGATGTTTAACAGCAGAACAAAATGTCCAGATGGGCGCCGATTTAATAAAAGGTTTAACATATTTGCAAAGACGCGAAATAGCACGGAATTGGTTGTCAGCAGTAGGATTAGAAGAACATCACAAAAAGTTGCCAAATGACTTATCTGGTGGGCAGAAACAGAGAGTAGCAATTGCTCGAGCTTTATCTGCTAACCCAAAACTTTTATTAGCTGACGAGCCCACTTCTGCTTTAGATAGCGTCACAGGAAGAGAAATAGTAACCCTTTTAAAGAAATTAGCAAAAGAGCAAAATTGTTCTGTACTTATGGTGACGCATGATCCAAGAATTTCTGATATGGCTGATAGAATATTAAATATGGAAGATGGTAAAATATATAGTGCTCATAGTGAGCTAATATAATTAAAAGTTAAAAATTTTATGTCTAAGAGAAGGAATTTAAAAAAAGAAAAGCAGGAACGTAATAGAGCCTATGCTAGAAAATTCAAAAAAAGGAAATTAAGAACTGATGGAAGACCTGATGGTGGGAACGTTACAGGTACAGCAAATAATGGCGGTGCAGCTGATTAGAGAATATCTTTTATTTTTATCTTTTGGATTTCAAAATATCATGCATATTTAAGACATAATCATGAATGTAAGTATTGTTATACCGACTTACAATAGATTACCTATATTAGAGAAATGTCTATTTGCTCTTGAGAATCAAAAATTAAATACAAATATCAGTAATTATGAAGTAATAGTAGTTGATGATGGATCAACTGATGGGACAACCTCATGGATAAATAAAAACAAAGCTTATCTCCCACACGTTATTCTATTTCAGCAAGAACATGGAGGGCCTGCACTTGGAAGAAATCTGGGAGTAATTAAATCTAAATATGAAATTATTATATTCATTGATAGTGATCTTATTGTTTTAGACAATTTTATAAATTGCCACGTAGAAAAATTACTTGTCTCTTGGAGAAAAAATGATAAAAAATGTTTTACCTATGGCTCGGTAGTCAATACATCCAATTTTCTAAATCCTCAGAGTGAAAAACATAAAATAATGGACACTTCTTTTGCATACTTTGCTACTGGGAATGTAGCGATATCAAAAGAATTGATTTTAAGTGTGGGATTATTCGATACTTCTTTTAGTCTTTACGGTTGGGAGGATTTAGAACTTGGAGAAAGATTAAAAAAAATTGGGACAAAATTAATTAAATGCCCAAATGCAGTAGGTTTTCATTGGCATCCGCCATTTAATTGCGAACAAATAGTTTCATTAATAGCTCAAGAAAAAGAGAGAGCAAAAATGGCTTTAGTGTTTTATAAGAAACACCCAAATTTAAGGGTTAGATTTATGATTCAATTAACTCCTCTCCATAATTTACTTTGGCAAATTCTTTGCTTGGGAGGACTTATCAGTGTTGATAGAATCCTTCCTTTATTAAGATTCCTAGTAAATATAAGAAGAAATAGACTTGCACTTGAGATACTTAGGATCCCTCTAAATATGATTTACATTAAACAGCTAACCAAATCAAGATGAAAAACTTTTAGAAATACACATCACTTGCTAGAATAAATAAAATAATTTCACACATCTGACAGTTTCGGGTGAATTATTAATATTAATTCCCCGTCAGATGGAGGCTAACCCGAAACTCTTTTTAAATTATGGCTGTTGTATCACTATCAGAAATGATGGAAGCTGGTGCTCATTTTGGGCATCAAACTAGACGTTGGAATCCCAAGATGTCTAAGTATATATATTGCGCAAGAAATGGAGTTCATATTATTGATCTTGTAAAAACGGCATTGTGTATGAACAATGCATATAAATGGACGAGAAACGCTGCCAAAAGCGGTAAACGTTTCTTATTTGTCGGCACAAAAAAACAAGCATCAGATGTAGTAGCTCAGGAAGCTACACGCTGTGGTGCTGCATATGTAAATCAAAGATGGCTTGGAGGGATGTTGACTAATTGGACAACAATGAAAGCTAGGATTGAAAGATTGAAGGATCTAGAAAGAATGGAAAGTAGTGGTTCAATAGCAATGAGGCCTAAAAAAGAAGCTGCTGTATTAAGGAGAGAACTTGAAAGATTACAAAAATATTTAGGAGGACTTAAGGGTATGAGAAGATTACCAGATGTAGTTGTATTGGTTGATCAGAGAAGAGAATCTAATGCAGTATTAGAAGCTAGAAAATTAGATATCTCATTAGTATCAATGTTGGATACAAATTGCGATCCGGATTTGTGTGAAGTTCCAATTCCCTGTAACGATGATGCCGTTAGATCTGTGCAACTTATTTTAGGAAGACTTGCAGATGCCATAAATGAGGGTAGAAAGGGCGCTAATGCCGAAAGAAAAAATTAAATTCCAATTTAAAACTTACTATTCACTATTTTTTATTACTTCAAATGGGAAACATTACAGCAAAACTTGTAAAAGATCTTAGAGACAAAACTGGCGCAGGAATGATGGACTGCAAAAAAGCACTTAACGAAACTGAAGGAAATCTAGATAAAGCTTTGGAATGGTTAAGAAAGAAAGGCATAGCTAGTGCTGAAAAGAAATCGGGAAGAGTAGCAGCCGAAGGGTCAATTGGTAGTTATATTCATACTGGATCAAGAGTAGGAGTTTTACTAGAGTTAAATTGTGAAACTGATTTCGTTGCTAGAGGCGATATATTTCAATCTCTGTTGAAGGATGTTTCAATGCAAGTAGCAGCATGCCCAAATGTTGAGTATGTATCAATTAATGAAATACCTGAAGATGTTGTGGAAAAAGAAAAGCAGATTGAAATGGGTAGGGATGATTTATCTGGAAAACCAGAACAAATTAAAGAAAAAATAGTTGAAGGGAGAATAGCAAAAAGACTTAATGAGCTTGTTTTGCTTTCACAACCCTTCATTAAAGATAGTTCTCTAACAGTTGAGGATCTTGTTAAACAAGCAGCTGCAAAAATTGGGGAAAATATCAAAGTAAGACGCTTTACAAGATATACATTGGGTGAAGGTATTGAAAAAAATCAGATGGACTTTGCTGAAGAGGTTGCATCAATGCAAACAAAATAGTCACTTGAATGATTTGAATAATTTCAATAATTACATAGAAATAGAAAAAATTAATTCTCAATTAGAGAGAGCAGACATACAAAAAAGAATATTAACTAGAAATATCTATAGGGAATATGAACTTTATCTTAATCTAGTAAGAGATCTGCTTTTCATCTCTGTAGAAAAAGGCCTTAATCAAATATATAGTTATTCAACAATTAATGATAATTTATTAAATGAAAATGAATTCTATAGTCTTTTTGAAAAAAAAATAAGTAAATTAATATTTAAAAATTTGCCCTTTTTAACAGTAGAACAATTAAAGATAAATGAAATTGAAAAAAATATAAATAAGGAAATTAATATTACTATTTTTGATAGTTCCACAAAAAAAAAGCATGATCAAAGTGAAGAATTTCAATATAAAGATGGTTTTCAATTAAAAGAGCCCACTCAGTTCGAGATTACTGAAGACTTCTCAAATACTTCCGATTATTATCAAGCTCATAATTATGAGAGATTCGTATCACTTGATTTAGATAATAACTACCATAATATTTATTTATCTAAAAACAATATTTTTGAAAATTTAGGAGTTGAAAAACAATTTATTTCCTCCTTACTTGAATTAATAGAAGAAGAAAAGGTGGAAAAATCAAGATATCAAGAAAAAGATAATATTAATCAAATGGATGATTTACCCAAAAATCAGATTCTTAATAATTTTGATTTAATAGAAAAGTCATTGGAAAATTTACTATTAAATCTTTCATATAATATTAACCAAGAATTATTCAAGGCAAATCTAATAAAAAAGATGATATCTAAAGATACCTTTGATTACTTAGTAGGCAAAAATTTTATGATAAAACATCCATATCCTTTTGTTATTAATTTCGAATTAAACTTAAATCGGTCATCATTAATCGGCAATGATTTTCCAAGTATTATTTTCTTCAATATAACTACCGTTGAGTTAGAGTTTAAAAATTTAAATCTTTCTATTCAAAGGAATAAAATAAATGAGCTAAAAAATCAATTTCAGCGTTTGATTAAAAAAGAGACATATTGGAGGCAAAAAGAAATAACTTTGAATAGGATACGTTGAAAAAATAACTCTTTTT
>QCSV01000031.1 GCA_003211415.1 Prochlorococcus sp. AG-670-M15
GAAAATCCTCATTTATAGATCTAATTGACACGAGCAAGTCATCAATATTTAATAAGGGCTCACCCATACCCATGAAAACAATATTAGTTACTTTTCTATTCATTTCATTTTCGATAAATAAAATTTGATCTAAAATTTCACTTGCTTTTAAAGATCTCTTCAAACCTTCCTTGCCAGTTGCGCAAAATTTGCAGTCCATTGGGCAACCAACCTGACTAGAGAGACAAGCAGTTAGTCTTTTTTCAGTTGGTATACCTACGCATTCAATATTTTCATTGTCGTTTGTAGTCAGTAACAACTTTAGAGTGCCATCGTTAGCTAAATTTCTTTCTTGAATACTTAGCTCACTTACTTTAAAACCATCATCCTTTAACTTTTTTCTAAAATTTAAAGGTAAAACTTCTATTTGATCAATATTTTTCTTCTTATTTCTATAGTTATAAATCCAATTGTAAATTTGGCGACCCCTAAAAGCAGCCTGGCCATAATCCAAAGCCACATTTTCTAAATCTTTAACACTACTTCCGAGAAGATTTTTCAAATTTAGTAGTCTTTATTTCAAAACTATTTTCACCATAACAGCAAACCATGTTTTAAGAAGAATTCTGTAAGAATAAGCGCAATAAAACCAATCATGGCCATTCTTCCATTAAGTCTTTCATTATAAAAATGAAATCCATACCGAGGTAATTTTCTTTTGGGGACAATTTCTGGCTTAATCATCACTTACAAATTTAAAAAATCTATTCTAGTCACTAAAAATAATAATAGAAAAATATTTATTCATCAGACAGAAGGCCTTCCTCCTGCAATCCCTCCAATGCGGCAGGATCTGGCAATTGATCTTCAGAAAATTGATTTTCAGCATTAGGTCTAGCGAAGGCAGCAAAATTACTAGAAGAAGGATCAATTCCATGACGATTTCTCGTTGTCTCGAGATCTTCATCACTAGGATCATCAAGTATTGCAGTAGAGCTTACGGCTGGTGATTGTGGCATATCAACTGTATAATCTGGCCTTAAGTTCTGTGCTCTTCTGTAGCCACCAGATTCTTCCGCAAGGATATCGGGATGAGGACCAGCCTCTGAGGATAATTCCTCCACAAAACCGCTAAACCCTGTCCCTGCAGGTATTAATCTTCCGATGATAACGTTTTCTTTTAAACCTCTTAACCAATCAGATTTACCTTCAATTGCAGCTTCTGTAAGAACCCTTGTTGTTTCTTGGAACGATGCTGCTGAAATAAAGCTATCTGTATTGAGAGAGGCTTTAGTTATACCTAACAAAACAGGAGTAAATACTGCTGGAGCTCCTCCTGTAATTGCCATTGCTTGGTTTGTATCTTCCACTTGCCTCAACTCAATAAGTTCACCAGGTAAAAGAGTAGTATCCCCGGCATCTTCTATACGGACTTTACTTGTCATCTGTCTAACAATAACTTCAATATGCTTATCATCTATTGCTACACCCTGTGACTTATAAACATTTTGCACCTCACTTACCATACTTCTTTGTAGTTTTGATATAGATTCTCGAGCTGCATCCATCAATGGTTTTCTATCTTTTAAATCATTGAAATAGCAATCTAATAGTTCATGCGGATTAATTGGACCATCAGTCAAAGATTCTCCACCTGCAACTTGCTGTCCATCACTAACCATTATATTTTGACCAATTAATAGTTGATATTCATTAACTAAATCATCATTTTCAATAACCGATAAAGAAACTGATTCTTCATCATTACCTTTTTTAATCTGAACAATTCCAGATTTTTTACATAGGATTGCAGCATCTCTGGGTCTCCTAGCTTCTAATAACTCTTCAATACGAGGCAATCCTTGTACGATATCTCCAGTTTTCTGCCTCTCAAAAACAAGTAAAGCTAAACCATCACCCCGGAGGACTAAATCTCCGTCTTTAACATGTAAAACTGAATCAGGAGAAACCATATAAGGCCTGCCAAGTCTTAAGGTTACTGAACTATTAGAAATTTCTTCTATTTCTCCACAAGAAGTTGATTTTACAGACTTACTAATAGGATCACCATCAACTACCCGATCACCAACTTTAACTAGTGCTTTATCACTAATTTTAATTTTAGTTTTATCTTGTTCTCTTTCAACAATTAACCTTCTTATGGGCTCATCGTCAACAAGATTTGGTAATTGAACCAATCCCTTCTCTTTACAAAGAATTTGAGTAGTAGCTATTACATCACCTGCTTTTACTCCTTGGTTATTCTTGACTTGCAGTTCTGTATGTGTAGAGCCATGACTGGAGTCAGATATAGTATCTCTTCTTACAAGGATAGACTCCAATATTACTAAATTTAGTCTATTGACAGATGGATCATTCTTATCTTCAATCGACTCGACGTCAATAGTCATTTGAGGAGTAGCATCAAAGCTTTCAATACTTAAATGTGTTCTAAGTAATTCAACTCCTTCAACTGATTTTATCAATTCACCATCTTTATAGGTAAGCCTTTGGATAGCTTTCAAGCCTAAGTGTGGTCCTTTTTCCTGCTTAACATGTGATAGTTGGGGTAATTCCGCTTGGTCAGGAATAGTAAATTCTTCAACAGTTCTTAATAACAAGCCTCGACATTTTGGTGTTTCTAATTTTTGAACAAATAAAATTTCTTTATTTTCAACACCATCTAAAATCTTTTCTCCTGGATTTACAAGATTTCCTTCTTCAGTAAATCTATTCAAAACTTCTTCATCATCACATTCATGAAAAGTTCCATTTCTTACAGTTATTTCACGAAGGATATCATTTTTTTGTGTAACAGTAACAATTCCTGATGTTTGACTAAAAATATCTTTTACAACTTCTGTTCCAGCTTCAATCCATTTCATATCTTCGATCATTAGTAGAGATATGTCCTTATTGATTTCATGTGTCTCTTGAGGAATCCAAAGCAATGTTCCACCTTGATTTACTTCAAAACCATTTTTAGATGATCTTGCTTTTTTGACACTTAATCCCGGTGCATATTTTACTAAACCACCAGTTTTTGTACGAAATCTTTCATCCGTTAAATCTGCTATTACCTCGCCATTACTGATTTTACTTCCTGGGGAAGTATTTAAACGATAAGATGTACCATCACTAGATTCCAAATTATATATTTGACCTGAGTGAGTAGATTCTTCAATTAATTTAAAATTAGTTAAAGACATTGAAGTAGTAACAATCTGAACTTCTCTCGAATCTCCTATTGAATCTCTCAACCGAACTTGCCCACCAAACTCACTTGATTGGCTTGCTTCTGCCAAAACAGTTCCTTCATTTACAGATTTTCCAGATGAGATAACCGGTCTTGCATTAGGTGGCAAATTATAAACATCTCCGGCTAAAACCCACAATCTACCTAATCTTTGAGCTTTTAATGTAATATTACCCTGCCTATCTGTTACCTCCTTTGGTTGGATAACTTTGTCATACCTAACTTGACCAGCCAAATCGCAGACAACATCTTTTGTTGCTTTTTCAACACTCTTTTTCACAGCTCCAGCTGTAATCTGAGCAACAGTTATATCAGAATTAATTTCTTCACCGTCATCTACAAATAAAAGAGATCCGCTAGAAACTTCAATTTTTTGAACTTTTCCAGAATTATTTCCCTGGGGAACTATCTTTAATATGAAATCAACTTCCGCTTGTTTAGCTTCAACGCCATGTGGTGTCCTATAACCTCTAACCTTTGCTTTTGAACTAAACTCAACTTTACCAGAAATTTTTGATCTTACTACTCCACTTTCAGCAGTTGATACACCTCCAGTATGAAAAGTTCTCATTGTCAATTGAGTTCCTGGCTCGCCAATAGATTGAGCAGCAATAATGCCAACTGCCTCACCTAAATCAACCAAATGATTATGAGCCAACGCCCATCCATAACACCTCCTACAAACAGATCTATTAGCTTCACATGTTAATGGAGATCTTATTTTTACATTTTTAATAAGTGCTTTCTCAATTTCTTGTGACAATGAAGGGTCTATTGCAGTATTTTGAGGAACAACAAGGTTTTCTTCAGCATCAAAAATATCCTCCGCGGTAAGCCTACCAAGAAGTCTTGCTCCAAATTTACCATCTTCAGCTTCAACAACTATTGATCGTTCTGTTCCACAATCTTCTTCTCTAACAATTACATCTTGAGCGACATCAACTAATCTTCGAGTCAAATAACCAGAATCTGCAGTTCTTAAGGCAGTATCTACCAAACCTTTCCTTGCTCCATAAGAGGAAATTACATATTCAGTAACGGTAAGTCCTTCTCTAAAATTAGTTCTTATTGGCAGGTCAATAATTTCTCCTTGTGGATTAGCCATCAATCCCCTCATACCAACAAGTTGTCTTACCTGAGACATATTACCCCTTGCTCCTGAATTAGCCATCATCCAAACGGAATTTAGAGGATCATTCTGATTGAAATTATTCTTTACAGCATCTACCAATCTTTCATTAGTTTCGGTCCAGGTATCTATTACTTTTGTGTGCCTTTCAACTTCGGTAATTTCACCAAGTCTATAGCATTCTTCTGTAGCAGAAATTTGTTCTTCAGCTTGTCCTATTAAATCTTGTTTAGCTTCAGGAACTTTTAAGTCATCTACTGAAATAGAGACAGCAGCTTGGGTGGCATATTTAAATCCTAAGTCCTTAAGATTATCTGCCATGGCTGCAGTTATAGCAGTTCCATGAGTTTTATAAGCCCAAGAGACTAAATTTTTTAAGGCTTTCTTATCAACTACCTTATTCTTAAATGATGGCGGCGTTTTAGCTAGAGCTGGCATTGTAACAAGATTGTTCTTTTTTGTGTTTTTAGTTGTTTTACGGACTCTGGATGTTTTTTTAGGTTTAGATGAAGTCATGATTTTAAAATAAATGAAAATTAGTTTTTAAAGATTACGTTTTAGATACAGAATCGATGATGGTATAGTTCATAACCACTCTCCCAACAGTTGTCAGCACAAATCTACTTATTAAATTATTATTAGAATCAAATCTATCTCTTCTTAAATTCCAGATTTCTAACCTTGAGCCATCCTCTAGCTCTTGAGTTTTTTGTGGTTTACTCATTTCGTCTTCATCTTCAACTTCTCCATTAAATCTAACCCAAACCCATTCATGTAGGCTGAGTCTTTTATCTTCAAAAGCAAAAATGACATCTTCTAATGAAGCAAAGGTAATCTTATTATCGCCAAATTCTGGTTTTTTATAATTTGGTTGCAAAGCCGTCAGATAATAAGATCCCAAAACCATATCTTGTGATGGAGTCACTATTGGTTCCCCAGTAGCAGGAGAAAGTATATTATTACTGGCCAACATAAGCATGCGTGCTTCAGTTTGTGCCTCTAAAGCTAAAGGAACATGAACTGCCATTTGATCTCCATCAAAGTCAGCATTGAATGCAGGACAAACTAGAGGATGAAGTTGTATTGCTCTGCCTCCAACTAATTTCGGTTCAAACGCTTGAATTCCTAAACGATGTAGCGTAGGGGCTCTATTCAAAAGAATTGGATGGCCTTCAATAACTTCCTGAAGTACCTGCATAACTTCGTCGTCGGCTTTTTGTATTAATTTTTTTGCAGCTTTAATATTATTCACAATATTTTGTCGTATTAATCTATGAATTACAAAAGGTTGAAAGAGCTCTATCGCCATTTCCTTTGGGAGACCACACTGGTGCATTTTTAATTTAGGACCCACAACTATTACTGATCTTCCTGAATAGTCAACACGCTTTCCTAAAAGATTCTGTCTAAATCTTCCTTGTTTTCCTTCAATTATGTCACTGAGGGACTTGAGAGCTCTATTATTTGCTCCAACAACAGTCCTTCCTCTCCTGCCATTATCTATAAGGGCATCCACTGCCTCCTGAAGCATCCTTTTTTCATTTCTTACAATAATTTCAGGAGCTAAAATCTCTTGAAGCCTTGCTAGTCTATTATTTCTATTTATGACTCTCCTATATAAATCGTTTAAATCTGAAGTTGCAAATCTTCCCCCATCAAGCTGAACCATAGGTCTAAGATCAGGTGGGATAACTGGGATTGCATCTAAAACCATCCATTCTGGTTTTGCATTCGTTGCAATGAAGTTATCAATAACTCTTATCCTTTTTATAAGTTTTGCCCTCTTTTGCCCTTTGCTATTAGTAATTTCTTCTCTAAGCTCCTCAGCAACATGATTTAAATCAAGGTCCTCAAGTAATTGCTTTAGTGCCTCAGCACCAATTCCAACAAAAGGTTCATTTTCGATAGTTGAGTCTTCAGCATAAATTTCATCTTCAATTTCCAGCCACTCATCTTCAGTGAGTAATTGCTTGTATTTAAGTTCTTTATGATCACCTGGGTCTAAGACGACATAACAATTAAAATAAACTATTTGTTCTACATCTCTAAGCGGAATATCCAAAAGTATTGCGACATAACTAGGGATTCCTTTCAAATACCAAACATGGGAGACTGGGGCCGCAAGTTTTATATAGCCCATCCTATGCCTTCTGACTCTGCTTTCAGTTACTTCAACCCCACATCTTTCGCAAACAATGCCACGATGTCTTACCCTTTTGTACTTTCCACAATGGCATTCCCAATCTTTAGATGGCCCAAAAATCTTTTCACAAAACAATCCATCCATTTCAGGTTTAAGTGTCCTGTAATTAATAGTTTCAGGTTTCGTAACTTCCCCAACAACTTGTCCATTGGGCAATGTTCTCTGACCCCAATCCATTATTCTTTGAGGAGAAGCTATAGAAATTTTGACGTAATCAAAGTGATTTTCAGTTCTTAAGTTGCTGTTTGTCATTTTTGGCGTATTTAAATTAAAAAGGTTTTAATTGAATATTTAATCTTCCTCATATTCAGAGGTTCCGAGTGATTCATAAGTCGGCCTTGATGGAGTATTTCTTCTCGGGTTTATATCTTGCATTAAATCCACCTCTTTTCCTTCATCTGTATAAACCCCAATATCCAAGCCAAGAGATTGCAATTCCCTCATCAGAACTTTAAATGACTCAGGAGTACCAGGCCTTGGGATCGGTTTACCTTTTACTATTGCATTAAGCGCTTCATTTCTTCCTTGCATGTCATCAGATTTAACTGTTAACAATTCCTGAAGAGTATAGGCTGCTCCATAAGCTTCAAGAGCCCATACTTCCATTTCTCCAAGCCTTTGTCCACCTTGCTGAGCTTTACCACCCAATGGTTGCTGTGTAACCAAAGAGTAAGGACCAGTAGATCTAGCATGAATTTTATCATCCACCAAATGGACTAATTTGAGGAAGTGAGAGTATCCAACAGCAACAGGCTGATCGAAAGGTTCACCAGTCCTCCCATCTTTAAGTAATAACTTTCCAGGATCTTCAGGATTATAAACCCACGCTTTACCTGGCTGTTTTGAAGCTTCCTCTAAAAATGCTTGAACAGTTTGATGTGATTTTTCAGCTCCATACATTTCATCAAATGGCACAACTTTAACCCGGCAATTTAAGTTAGAAGCTGCCCAGCCCATCAATAATTCAAAAACTTGACCAACATTCATCCTACTTGGAACTCCCAGAGGATTAAGCACTATGTCCACAGGCGTACCATCAGGTAAATAAGGCATATCTTCTCTTGGTAATATTCTGCTAATAATTCCTTTATTTCCATGTCTCCCAGCCATTTTGTCACCTACTTGAATTTTCCTTCTCTGAGCCACATAAACTCTAACAACCATATTGGCTCCTGGAGGTAATTCATCACCTTGCTCTCTAGTGTAAATGCGAACATCCAGAACCCTTCCCTTTTCAGTTTTAGGTACTCTGAGGGAATTGTCTCTCACATCTCGAGCCTTTTCACCGAAAATAGCTCGTAAAAGTTTTTCTTCAGGTGGTTGATCTGATTCCCCTTTTGGAGTCACTTTTCCTACAAGAATATCTCCACTCTCGACAAAAGCACCAATCCTAATAATTCCCATCTCATCAAGATTATTCAAGCTTTCTTCAGAGATATTGGGAATCTCTCTCGTGATTTCTTCAGGTCCTAGCTTCGTTTGTCTTGCTTCAATTTCATATTTTTCAATATGAACTGAAGTATATAAATCATCAGTTACCATCCTCTCGCTCACAAGTATTGCATCTTCGTAGTTGTATCCTTCCCAGGGCATATAAGCAATTAAAACGTTTTGGCCAAGAGCTATTTCCCCTCCTTCACATGCGGATCCATCTGCTAAAACCTGACCAGATATAACACTATCTCCAATTTTCACTATAGGTCTTTGGTTGAGGCAAGTATCTTGATTGGATCTTTGATATTTCTGAAGAGAATGAAAATGTTCATTACCATGCTCGTCTTTAACTACAATCTCATTAGCGTCTACGTAAGATACAATTCCATTAACTTTTGTTATTGGAACCATCCCCGAATCTCTAGCAACTTGAGATTCTAAACCTGTTCCAACTAAAGGACGTTCTGGCCTAAGCAATGGAACGGCTTGGCGTTGCATATTTGATCCCATAAGAGCTCTATTAGCATCATCATGTTCCAAGAAAGGGATAAGTGAAGTAGCAACTGAAATTACTTGAACCGGAGAAAGCTGAACGTAATCAACTTGATGAGGAGGAACTTTTTCAAAATCCTGTCTATATCTAACTGGTATTAGATTTGCAATTATATTGCCATCCTTGTCAGTTGCCACGTCTCCTGGAGCCACCCTACACTCATCTTCTAAATCAGCAGAAAGATAAACAGGATTACCTTCTTTATTAACTTTACCGTTATTAACTTCCCAAAAAGGTGTCTCAATAAAGCCATACTCATTAACTCTTGCGTGGGTAGCTAAAGAATTTATAAGTCCTGCATTAGGACCTTCAGGAGTCTCGATAGGACATAATCTTCCATAATGTGAAGGGTGTATATCTCTTACCGCAAAGCCTGCTCTTTCTCGAGTTAAACCTCCTGGGCCTAATGCTGAGATTCTTCTCTTGTGTGTTAATTCAGCCAAAGGATTAGTTTGATCCATAAACTGACTTAATTGGCTGGATCCAAAAAATTCCTTGATAGCAGCAACCAAAGGTTTGGGATTAACTAGTTGTGCAGGAGTTAGAGAATCTGTTTCTCCTACTGTCATTCTTTCTTTTATAATTCTCTCTAAACGATTAAGTCCAACTCTTACTTGATTTTGAAGAAGTTCTCCTACAGATCTAACCCTTCGATTACCAAGGTGATCAATATCATCCAAACTAGCGCCGCCAATATCCAATTCTAGGTTAATTAAATAATCAATGGTAGAAAGAACATCTTCATGGGTGAGTGTTCTCACATCGTCGGGTACGGTAAGTCTCAATTTTTTGTTTATTTTATATCTACCAACTCGGCCTAAATCATATCTTTTGGGATCAAAAAATCTACTATGTAATAGCTGTTGTCCGCCAGAAACGGAGGGTGGTTCACCAGGGCGTAGCTTTTTATAAAGCTCAAGTAATGCCTGGTCTTCTGAATTTATTCCCTCGTCATTAGCTGACTCAATTGAGTTTTGATAAAATTCAGGATGCCTAAGTTTATCTACTACATCATTATCAGAAAGACCCATCGCCCTCATGAGAACATGAGCATTAATTTTTCTAGTTTTATCAACTCTCACATAAAGTAAATTATTTTTGTCAGTCTCGAATTTTAACCATGCACCTCTATTAGGGATAACGCTAGCGTTGTACGTCCTTCTACCATTTTTATCGAGTTCATCTTTGAAATATACTCCAGGACTTCGAACAATTTGATTAACAATAACTCTTTCGGCACCATTAATAATGAAAGTTCCTCTTTCAGTCATTAATGGTAATTCACCAATAAATACTTCTTGTTCTTTAATTTCCCCTGTTTCTTTATTAATTAGCCTACAAGTTACATACATTTGAGACGCAAATGTAGCATCTCTTCTTTTTGCTTCTTCAACATCATGCCTAGGTCTTTTTAACCTGTACTCTTCGCCGATAAAGTGTAATTCTAATTTACCTGTGTAATCAGAAATGGGGGAAAAATTTTGTAGTTCCTCTATTAAACCTTTTTCCAAAAACCATTTAAAGCTTGCTCTTTGTACTTCAACTAAATCTGGTAGATAAGTAGCCGTTTTTGCTACCTGTAAAGCGCTACTGCTCATCCAAGAAAACCTGCGATTTTGTGAGATTTACTATTTACTTTTAATCTACTCAATAATTAGTTCTTTAACTTTTTACTGAATATGAGATCAACTATTCAGTCTCGATTTCAACAAAAAACAATCTAATAAAAAAAATTAGATTTTGTTAAATGCTGATAAATCATTTGCTGTGCAAGTTAAAGTCAAAAAATTAAGAAAATTTTCAAGTAATTCCTTATATTAACAGCTGCTACGTCAACTTAACAAGTCAAATTTAAACAAATCTTCAGCATTCTGAGATGACTCTTTAGCAATTGTGATAAATTCAGTGGATCTTAAATCTGCCATAAAATTGGCAACATTTTCAACGAATGCAGGTTCATTTCTTTTACCCCTATGAGGGACAGGAGCTAAAAATGGTGAGTCAGTTTCAATTAAGTATTTGTCATTTGGAACAATCTTGGCACACTCATGAATTTCATGTGCTTTTGGGAAAGTGACTATTCCACTAAAACTAATATAAAAACCAAGATCCAAGAATTGCTCCATTTCTAGTGGAGTTCCTGTCCAACAATGCAGTACACCTTTGGGACATTTGCCTTCTTTAGAGAGATCATTACATATCTCAATCATTTCATTCGCAGCATCTCTACAGTGAATAATTACAGGCAATTCAAGTTCAAAAGCTAACTCCATTTGTGGAATAAGAGCATCAATTTGCTGGGTTTTATTTTCGTCTTTAAAAAAATCCAATCCTAATTCCCCAACAGCTACTACTCTTCTATCTTCTAAAGCTGATTTTTTTAGAAGAGCTTTTGAACTTAGTTCCCATTGTTTAGCTTCTAGCGGATGCAAACCAACTGAATAATAAATTTCACTAAATTCATGCGATATTTTTTTTAGCTTTGGAATTTCTGTTAAGTCACAACAAGCATGAACTAATTTTTTGACACCTCTTGAACGCAACCTTAAAAAAACATCTTCAAGATCTTTCTCAAAATTTTCAAATATTAAATGACAATGGGAGTCTATGAGTTCAATTTCGCTCATAATTATGAACTGCCCTTTTAATTTTTGGTAAGAGTAGTTTTTACAAAACTGTTAATTTTTGACTTTCTGTTTGCCCCATTATTCTTATGAAGAACATCTTTTTTAACTGCTTTATCAATAAGACTAAAGGCTTTATTAAGACTTGTTTTAACTAAATTTTTATTATCTTCATTAGGGTCTTTTTTATATTTTTCACAATTCTCTATGGTTTTTTTGGTCAAAGTTCTAACTGTGGATTTATAAGACTTATTAATTAAACGATTTCTTTCGGCAATTTGTATTCTCTTTTTTGCTGATTTGTTATTTGCCACAGAGTGTACATAAATAGAAGAATTTTATCATAACAAATAAATCGACTACTAATCAATCATATATACTTTAAAAAGTTATTAAATTGGGTTTTGAGCCTTTCAATTTAAAAAATTAAGCATATGAAGATCATAAATAATAAAAAAGAAGCTATAGATGAATTAAAAAGGATTGCTACTAGAACTAATTCAGAAAACAATAATAAGATAAATGAAATAGTCGAAGAAATTCTTCAAGAGGTAAAAATTTCTGGAGATATAGCAGTAAAAAAATATACAAAAAAATTTGATGGTTTCGACCCTGACCCTATGCAAGTGAGTGCAGATGAAATAAAGAATGCATGGGACGAAATTGATAACAATTTGAAGCGCTCACTTGAGGTCGCACATAAAAGAATTCAAAAATTCCATGAGAAAGAAATGCCTCAATCTTTCACTATAAAAGGTGAATATGGTGATATGGTCCAAAGAAGATGGAGACCAGTTAAAAATGCAGGTATTTATATTCCAGGAGGTAGAGCTGCTTATCCAAGTACCGTTTTAATGAATGCAATACCTGCAAAAGTAGCAGGGGTAAAAGAAATTATAATGGTATCTCCTGGGAATAAAGAAGGGGAAATAAACAAAACTGTTTTAGCTGCAGCTCACTTATCAGGGATCAATAAAGTATTTAGAATTGGAGGAGCTCAAGCAATTGGTGCTTTAGCATTTGGCACAAATCAAATCAACAAAGTTGATGTTATTTCAGGGCCAGGGAATATTTATGTTACTACTGCGAAAAAACTCATTTATGGCTCTACAGGGATTGATTCTTTAGCTGGTCCAAGTGAAATATTAATCATTGCAGATGAAACAGCTAAAAGCACTCATATAGCATCTGATCTACTAGCGCAAGCAGAACATGACCCTTTAGCTTCATCAATACTTCTAACGACGTCAAAGAACCAGGCAAAAGATGTTTTAGAAGAACTTTATAAAAAGATAGATGATCATCCAAGAAAAGAAATTTGCATGCAATCAATAAAAAATTGGGGGTTAATTGTGATTTGCGAGAATTATGAATCATGTATTGAACTAAGCAATAATTTTGCCCCTGAACACCTAGAAATTGTCACTATAAATTCAAAAAAAATTCTTGAAGGTATAGAGAATGCAGGAGCGATATTTTTAGGGAAATGGACACCAGAAGCGGTTGGAGATTATCTTGCTGGACCAAATCATACTTTACCCACATCAGGAAATTCTAGATTTAGCGGTTCTTTGGGGGTTGAAACTTTTATGAAAAATACATCAATAATAGAATTTAATGAAGAAAGTTTAAAATTTAATAGCCTTGATATTATTAATCTTGCTAATAGTGAGGGCCTACATAGCCATGCCCACTCAGTACAAATAAGATTTGAAGATTAGCTTGCTCGTGAGGGTGAGTAAACCACTGGAACATCGTTTTCAATTTTACCAACTAATACTTTATCTGTAAGATCAACGAATAATCCGTTTTCTAAAACTCCTGGAATATTATTTATAACCATTTCCATATTTTTTGGATTCTTAATACCATCACTAAATAATACATCTAGGATAAGATTTCCTTGGTCAGTAACAACTGGGCCAGCTTTTTTAGTAGCCATTCTTAAAGAAGAATTGCCATTCATTTCTGAAATCATTTCCTGAACTTGCTTCCAAGCATTTGGAAGAACTTCTACAGGTAAAGGGAAAGATAGATTTAGATTTTGTACAAGTTTAGTTTCATCAACAACAATCAATAATTGATCAGCTTTAGATGCCACTAACTTTTCTCTAACATGGCATGCTCCTCCTCCTTTTATTAATTGATATCTTGGATCAACTTCATCTGCACCATCAATAGCTAGATCAATTTGAGAAACAGAAGCTAAATCGATAAGCGGGATATCCAGTTCAAGGGCTAAAACTTCTGATTGAAAAGAAGTTGCAACACCTTTTATATTTTGAAGTTTTCCAAGACGAATTTCATCGGCAAGACTTTTTATCATTAACGCAGCTGTAGATCCAGATCCTAATCCGAGAATCATGTCACTCTTTACTTCCCTTATTGCTGCATCAGCAACTACTTGTTTCATTTGAGTTTGTGAATCCAAAATCTTTTTCTCTAATGGTTATAGATTATTAAATTTCAATGGGTGATTTATGTCAAACCTGGAAGAGGTTCTGGTTTAATATTTATCTGTAACTCTTTATTATCTCTCAAAATATCTAAAAGGAATACTTTTCCAATCTGAGCTTTTTCTACTTCATCCAGTAAAGCTTTAGGTTCAGTTATAGAGATATTTTCAGCTGCTATTACTAAATCGCCCCTTCTTAAACCTGCTTTCTCAGCAGGGCTATTAGGTATTACTGATTGAATTAGAGCTCCATTTCTTTCAGGTAATTGAACTAGAGAATTTGGGTCTTGATTATGTTCTTTAGCAATTCTAGGATTTAAAGAAATCAATTGTACGCCTAAATATGGATGAATAACTTCCCCATTTTTAAGAAGTTGATCAGAAACACTTTTAGCAAGATTAATAGGAATCGCAAAACCTAAACCAGCTCCAGGGCCACTTCTTACTAATGTATTAATTCCTATTACTTCACCATTGGAATTTATGAGTGGTCCGCCAGAATTTCCTGGATTTATTGCCGCATCAGTCTGAATAAGGTCTAGCCTTTTATCTGAAAATCCTAAACTATTAATGTCTCTATGCAGGCTGCTAACAATCCCTAAGGTAACTGTTTTTTCAAGGCCATAAGGAGTACCAAGAGCTATTGCCCAATCCCCAACTTCAAGATCTTCAGAATTTCCAAGAGGAGCAAACCCAGAATAAGCATCTTCATCGATTTTTACTAAAGCTAGATCAGTCACTGCATCTGTGCCCAAAACTTGACCATCACAAATAGATCCATCTGCCAAAGTAACTGAAACTTTATCGACTCTTTCTACCACATGAGCATTTGTAAGAACCAAACCATTTTCATTAATGATCACTCCAGAGCCTTGTCCTCTCTCCCTTTCAGGAGTAACTCCTTGCTCGCCAAGTAAATCCCTTAATAAAGGGTCAAGTAAAGTAGGATCAAATTGTTGCCTCTCAACCAACCGCTCAGTATCAATTTTCACAACTGCAGGGCTAATGTTTTTAACTGCGGATGATACAAAATTATGACTATCAAAAGAAGTTAAAGCTAAAACT
>QCSV01000032.1 GCA_003211415.1 Prochlorococcus sp. AG-670-M15
CCAAGAATCCACCAAAGATAAGTAATACGCCTCCAAAAATCGAATCTATAGTTCCCAGAATGTTTAAGTTTAATGCAGAAGGAATGCCTGCTAAGAAAAGGAAAAGAGTTATCAACCAGACAGATTTTTCTCTTTTAAAACCAAATTTATCCATTAAAGAGGAAACTGGAACTTCCAATAATGAAACAGAGGAAGTTATTGCTGCAATATAAGCTAGTGCAAAAAATGCAACAGCTACAATTCTTCCAACCGCTCCATATGAACCAAGGCCCGTAGGAATTGATATAAATAATGCACCAACTGTTGATTCAGAAATAGCATCACTTAAACCAAACGTTAAAACAATCGGAAAAGTAATAAGTCCTGCCATAAGACCCACCAAAGTATCCAATGATGCAACTCCAATACTTAGTTTTGGAAGATTACTCTTTTTATTTAGATAGGAAGCATAAGTTACCATAACTCCAATTCCTAAACTTAAAGAAAAGAAAGCTTGTGTAAAAGCATTTCTTATGGTTTGAGGGTTCCTTAATTCATCAAAGTCAAACTTAAACAAAAATGTTTTATATCCTTCCCATGCGCCTGAAAGTGAGGTGGCCCATATTGCAAGAGATAGAAGAATTATAAAAAGTATAGGCATAAAGAATCGTGTTACCTTTTCGATTCCTTTTTTTATCCCTGATGAAACTATTATGGCTGTAAGAACGAGACTTAATAGGTGCCCCAATAAAACACTGCTACCACTGCTAATTGAGCCAAAGAAAGTTTCTGCTTCACTTAAATTTTTTGGTAATCCAAAAAATAATGAATGGAACAAGGTATCTGCGGTCCACCCCATTATGACTGAATAATATGATGCTATTCCCAAAGGAGCTACAAAGAAAAGAATTCCTAATGGATACCAATTTTTCCCTGCTAAGTTTACTGGTGCAAGCAATGTGCTGGCAGTAGCGTTTCTTCCTAAAGCCATTTCAGCAACAAATACCGGAAGGCATACAATTAAAACGATTAGTATGTATAAAATTACAAAAGCAGAACCTCCACCTTGAGAGGCTCTGTAGGCGAAACCCCAAAGGTTACCAAGTCCCACTGCGCTTCCAGCAGCTGCAAGAATGAATCCCAACTTGCTAGACCATTGTTCTCTTGGAGAAATTTTTGAGTCCAAAATTAAAATCTGTTTTTTATAGTTGATTTATAACTCATAAATAAAAAATAGTTAATACATTGCTTAATAAAAACTAATCTTTATTCAATTATTTTTTTTTTGCAAAAAGATTTAAAATCTAAGAGACATCCTCTTACTAATATGACTATTGAAACAACTATTCTAGATTTTCAACTAAGTAATACGTTTGAACAATATGAATCTCATATGAATGCTGAACAACAACAGTCTATGTTTAAAGAAATGGGAGTTAAAACATTTTATATTGGTAAATCAATAGATGATCCTCAAAGGGCAACTGTAATTTTTCAAGGACCAGAAAATGTTCTATACGATATTTTTATGAATCCCGAAACTAAACCTATTGTTGAAGCTTCAGGGCATATTTATGAGGGTACAAAAATAACTCGATGGATTTCTTGAAAAAATAAATTTTTTATGAATTATCAACTTTTAATTGAATCATACTCTTTTGGGACATCCCTTTCTGAGCAAGAAATAGAACTTTTAAGTCTGGAACTTGAAACTCAAATCATGAACATTAATATATCAACAGAATTTGGTTGTTTTAAATCGGCCCCCACACATATTTGCAAAGGTTTAAATTTAAAAAAAGATACTTATTGGATTATGTGCCTTGCTGAAATATTAGATTTACATAAGCCCCCCCAATTTGGGAAAACGAAAAGTGTGGAGGTTTTTGATTTACTTCTTGAAAAAGGACTTGTCATTGGTTAATAATTTAATTATTTGAGTATTAAAAAAATAAGTTGTTTTTTCCTTATTTTGATAGCATTAACCCAGGGTCAGATAAATAAATGAAAGATTCTAATGAATTGATATTGGGAGATATTATTAAGCTAACTAGATCAAGTGAAAAGAAATTTAAAATTGGAAATTTTAAAGGGGCAATAGATGACAAAATGAAGGCTAATGCAATATTGAAATCCAAATCTTGTGATGAAAAAATTATTGAAAAATATAGAGAAGAATTATCTAGATTGTATTCCTCAAAATTTGATCTTATATTTGATCATAAGCAGAAAATTGATGAAATTAAGAGAAATCAAATAGTAAAAATGTTGGAACAAAAAAGTAAGGAAAAATTAAAAAGTCTTGATTATAAAGCAGCAATAAAAGCCTTTAGAAGGGCAGAGAAATATTTTTCAAATTAAAATCAATCTAAATCTCAAAAATTTTATAAGACAAATTAAATTTATAAGTTTGAAAATAAAAAATAATGAAAGGGTTGATTTTTTTTCATAATTCGTTTCTTTAAAGATATATCATTTTTGGTACTACTCATGGTTATGCCCCAATCTACCTTGGAAAGTTTATTATTTTTTTTGATACTTTCTCTTCTTGCAACGTACATTGTTAATTTAAAGTATTCTTCAAAATTAAAAATACAGAAGTAGTTTTTTTATCTATCTTTTGTCTTAATTATATTTATTTACTAGGATCATTCCAAGTATCGTTGTATAACCAACTCAAAAAAGTAAGAGTGAGTATATTACCAAATGCATAAGTTATTCCTAATAATGGGTCATAAATATTGGCAATAATTGTCGACATAATAAATATTATTAACCCAGAGATAACCAAATCCTGAATAGGCAAATCTTTTAAATTAATTGAACTAATCATTTTATTATTGTAAATAATAGATTTGAAAATTATAAACCTAGATAGATAGTTATTTAATAAATGGTTTTTACTTACTTAGAGTAATTTTAAGAGAAGGATTAGATTATCATCCTATTTAAAAATCTTTATTTACTAAAAACTTTAAATAAATATAGAAATTAAATAAACATTTTATACATGAGAATGGTTTATTTATTTCAATTTGAGATTCGAAAAAAGGATATAGTTTTTAGAGTTTGTTTTTACGTAATTGGAAAACTTTAGTTATTATGAATATCTTAATTCGATCTCATTTCATCCACCGGTGATGATAATAACTACATTAGTTTTCTTTTATATAAGGAGAAAAATTTTATTGAAGGGTGAAAAGCATTAGCAATTTATTTGATACCTGTACTTTTTAAAGAGTCGAAAATAAAATAAAGGAAGCAAATTAAGAAAACAATTACGTATATAGAATCCATTTAACTAATCGATGTAATAGAACTACTTAATCCATAAGTGAGAAATATAAAACTTGCAAATGTTACCCCAATCATTACCGTTGTATAGAGTTTATTTAATTTGAAATTATTGCTTGATGAAAAATCTGCCAAAACTATATTTTTCATTGAATATTTATCTCTACTTTTGAAATTGCTACTGTTAACCAAGTTGCCTAAAATAGGCTCTGTTGAGTAATTTATTTCTTGATTGATAACTGAATTTAAACCTTTATCTTCATTAAAGAATTTTGGGAACATATAAGTATGCCACAATGCTATTACTGCAACCCAAAAAACAACGCTTACACCTGCGATTCCAAAAAGTAAAAATCTAAAATTTTCCATATTTTTTTAATTTTTTAATTAAATTAAATCTACATCAAACTAAATATTCAAATATTTTTATTTAAAAAATATACTTAAGAAAAATCAATTAATCATAATTAGTTGTGATTAATGTTTAAAAATAATGTTATAAAGTGTTTTTGTATAAATATAACTTAATTATTTAATCAATTATTAATTTTAAAAGGTCAAAATAATTAACAAATTTATTATTATTTTATAGAAATGGATTTTAGAGTTTTACTTGTTATTACACCGATAGTATTTTCATGGATTTTTACAGTTTTTTGGTTAGGTAGATGGGATGTATTTAGATTGACACCATTTGGACTACCCAGGCAGGGAGTTGTTCCTTTCAAAAACTATCAAGTATGGGAAGATTCTGCACTAATTCCTGATACAGGCAGACCAGCAGAAGGTTATCCTGTTTTTACAGTAAGAACTGCAGCTGTAAACGCTTTAGGAATTCCAACAGTTTTCTTCCTAGGAGCAATTTTGGCAATGCAGTTTAAATCTTATTAATTAGGTTCTTTGATGGATATAAGATTCTTTATTGTTGGAGGCCCATTTGTAATTGCCTTTTTCTATACCTTATTTTGGCTCAGAAAATGGGGTGCTTTTAAATTGCCTGATGATAATTTGTCAAAAAAAATGACTTTAAAAAATCAATCAGTAGAGCAAAGTTATATTTTGGAAAATATCTTTTTAACAAAAAATTAAATTAAATTCATTTATTTTTATTTATTAAATTGGCATGATTCCAATAGAACAGTATTTATTTTTTGCAGTTTCTCTTTACGCTTTTTTTCATCTTTCAATAAGAATAGTAAGTGCCTTAATTAGCTTTTCCTAAATAAAAATTAAATAAAATATAAAACACTTATTTGTATAAAATTAATCTTTCTAAATTAAGAAAATCATTATATAAATATAAAAGTAGATATTAGGGCAATCTACTGGCCGCTAGCTTTGATAAGTACGGTTTGTAATGAGAACCTCCCTTTAACCTCATTTTCTTTTTCGCAATCTTAGAAAATGAGGTTTAAATATTTTTAGAAAAGAAAATAATATAAGGTTAAAATTCAGTATCAAAAATAAACTCTTTCAATTAAAAAATATCTATGCCTTTGTATATTATTTACTTTTAAAAAAACAGTTTTTTATTTATAAAGAATATGTAGATATTTGGCGCATCTGCAACGGTTTACAATCCGTCTTTATGAACCTAGCCAACAAAAATATTCTTAACTACTTTTTGGTTATTTTAGTAGTTAGGAATATTTTTATTAAAGATTTAACTTTTAGAGAATTTATCTCAACTATAGGTGAATTTAATGATTAATGAATTAAATAAAAAAGATACTTTAGAAAATATTTATAGAGATTTAGAATCTGGTATGCCAGAGAATAAATCTATAAAAGAGTATGCCCTTCCTAATGCAAGGCAATGGTTAGGAGGGAGATTTGTTGCTATATGGGTTTTGCCAATTTATTTCATTAGAAAGTTTGCAAAGTTTTCTTCCTCATCCGCTTTTGTTAAACCATATTCGCCCTCCGAAAATGGTCCATCATATAAACAACCAGAAACACTATTTACTGCTTTGAAGAATGTTTTTAAGGGTGAAGATCATTTGAGATTTTTTGATCATAGATTTATTGGTATATGGGTTTTGCCAATTGCCATAACTGGGATAGTTTTTGAAATCCTATTAATAGCTCCTACTAATAACACTACACCTTTTAATTAAGAAGTTCTAAGATATATTCTTTAATTTTTAGGATAACTAAAATTATATTATTTTTCTTTTAAAGTTCTATTGAAAATTACTTAAAAGATTAAGATGAGATTTTTTATCTTAGAGTTATTTTGTTTTCAAAATTAGATGGTTTAAATAATTGAGAATGTTTGATATACCTTTTAATATAAAAAAAATAGATTATTATTTAATGTCTAGGAAAATAACAACCGTAATTTCTTTTAAAATTGAAAGTACATTTGAAGAATGGGTAAAAATTTCTGATAGTAAAGAAGCATATCTAAGAAATTCTGCATTTGATATTAAGCCACTATTTAGAGGATTCAGTAAAGATAATCCTAAAAAAGTAATTTGTATACATCAGGCTCCAGAGGGAAATATTCAAAAGTTTGTTCAAGCAAATAGAGAATGGATAAAAAGTCACAAAGTTGATTTCTCAAGTACGTAAGAATCATCTTGGATATGAATCGTTTTAGAATTGCTAAAGTAATTATAGTTTTTTCATCATTATCTTATTTGAGTATTACTTTTTTAAGAAATTATAATTCTCCAGAAAATATAGAAAAAAGATGTATTCTTAAATTTGAAAAAGATTTTAAAAATAATTTGGAAACTTCTCATGAAGAATGGAATCAAATTTTAGATTTAGCTGATAACAATTATTTAAAATGTATGGGCATACCTCAGTATTAATTATGGGAGAGGCAAAGAGAAGAAAAAATTTAGGTATTTCGCCTAGAGAAAAAAATGAAGACATAAAGTTGCCCCAACTCGATAAAAAAGCCATACAGCAAAAAGTTAGGTACACACTATATAAATATCCAATTATCCCCTTTCTTTTTTATGGGGCTGCCATAGTTATCTTAATCGGAGGTTTATTTTATGTTATCAAATCCTTTAATATTGCTTAATTATGAGGATTGTGAATTTTGATATTGATGACTCTTTGTAACCATTGTTTAAAAAATTTTTAGGGATATTGAATTATCAAAAATAAATGTGTAATGAATGATGAAAAAATAATATATGATAATTATTTACGATTGACACCACCTTGAGGTGCTGTAATTTTAGATTAAATTAAAACTATTAATGAAAAAAATAAATAAAAAATATGCTGGAATAATACGTCAAGCTGATAATGCATTTGGAAGAAAAGAAGTAGTTAGTTTATTACAAAAAGCTACAATGATTATGTCTAAATCTGAGAAAACTTAGCTGCTTAAGTTAGAAAACTATTTTATTAGGATAAATAAAACACCATAAAGAATGATTGATGAGGATGCAGCCATAATGATAAATGGTATTATCATGCCTGAGTTTAACCATCTTAAAAGTCTAATTTTTTTGTTAATGACTCTTGGCATCTTTTCTGAATCCCTTAATTGCAACTTAACAAGTAAATAAATGGTGTAAATGATTAATTAATCTTTTTAAATATCATCCTTTAGCTATTTTGGAATTAGATTTTCTAAAGAAAATTATTTTAATTGCATCCGGATTTTTTATCTTTAGAGAAATTTTTAGGTAATTAATACCTTGTATTCTTCAAATTTCTCATGCAAGATTTAGAAATATTAGATTTCTAAATAATGATTGAAAATTCAAAAGAGAGCCCTGAAGCATTTAAGGATTTTGATTCAGAACTGTTACTTAAGATTCTAAATAAGACATCACTGGAGAATAAAAAAGTTGATGATAAAGAACTATTTGTTGATGAAAATTGGAAAATTAATTCAAAAAATATAAGTAATAATATAATTCCTTCAGACAATTCAAATTTGAAAAGAATATTATCAGATATTTTCCCAAATAAAAAAATAGTGATTCAGGATAATAATGATCAGTCGCAAACAATTTTCTTATTCTAATTTACGTATTATTAAAAGCTTATTTATACTATTTTTTCAATATTTATTTTTTGAGAAAAATTAGTAAAAATTACTCTCGCGGAATTTTTTTAAAGATGTTATCTTTCATTAACGTTCATCCAAGTTTATATCTCTGGACGCATGAAATGGGAGTAGGGAACGGGATTCTCATTAACTGCAAAAAACAATGAATAACCTCTCACAAATAAGAGAAAAAATCAAAAGAGCCAATAGGCTATATGGTGCCCAACTTTTAGCAACTAAAAGTGGAGAAGTTAGTCCATATAGAAGATCCGTCTTTGAAGAAAGAATCAGGAAGACACAAAAAGAAATGAAATTGAAAGACTAAAAAAATTAAATTCTTTTTTGAAACTGATCAATTAAGAGGGGTTTTATCCCTCTCTTTTTTTATTTTTATAAAAACAACGTAATTATTAATTTTTTTTTCTATTATTGATTATTAAAAAGAACATAATTTTGATGCTTTTACTATTGATTTAAATTACATAAATGGCAAATTTAATTCAGTAATTAAGAGGTAAATAAATATGTTTAAAAAGAAAAATAAACCAATTAAAACCTCACCCAATAAATCAAATTTAGATCAAGTTTTATGGTTTATAGAAAATTATTTGCCCCAGAAGAAAGATCGAGGTGTTCAAAAAAAATTGTATATGGATAATCTAGAAGCAGAGACTATTAAGATATTTTCTAAATTAGCCTCTACACATTCTAAAACATTATTACCAACTACAAAAAATACGACAATCTCTTTTACCTTTGGTAATTGGGCCTTGCCTTACCTGAAATTGCTTAAGAAAATAGGAATAGCTAAGTAAGAAAATTGTGATCGGCTAGAACTAGATTTATCCCGCAAATAAAAATAAATAAAGATTAAAAAGTCTCAGAAAGTTCTTTTCGAAATTTAAGGAGGAATACTTACTTTACATAAAAAATTAAATTGCTAAGTTTAAAATAAGAGATCTATTGATTATGTTTCTAAATTATCTGCCTAGTGAAATGGTTGAAGTTGTTGGTTTGACAATGATTTTTTCATTTCTAGTTGGAACTATATTAATTTTGTTGTTTACATCAGATCAAGCAAATACAAAGAATTTATATTTAAAGAAGGCTAAATAAATTTTAAATAATTTGTTTATCTATAAAGCACCTATGTTTTTAATAAAGTTAACTCGCAGGAGTAGAACATAATTTTTAATATTGATACATAAACAAATTTAAGATTATGGGCGAAGCTAAAAGAAGAGAAGAATTAGGATTACCACCTAGACAAAAAAAAATTGAATTAAATAAATCTGATAGATACCTTTCATGGCTTCCAATTACTAAATCAAGAATTAAGAAATACCCTTATATGGGTGTAGCAACAATGGCACTAGGAGCGATAATTTTCTTAGTAAGTGGGGGCGCAAATAGTATTAATTAGTTAGATTTTGGCGTGGCGTAGAATATATCTAAGATTTTTTTTGTAATAGTTTAACGCCAGATATTATTGATATTATTGAAGCTATACCTAGAAATAACGAGTAAAAAGGTTGAAAATTAATAATGCCAAAATTACCTGTATGCCATTTTATTAACCAAAAAGCATCTATTCCTAGTGGCTGAAGAATACTATAAATAGTCCCAGATAAAATAGTGATTAGTAATGGGATTACTGAAATTGCGGTTATTTTTCTGTGAATTTTTCTTTGATTTGTTTTTAATTTTTCCATCTATTTCCTCAAATAGATATGTAATTCTTTTTCGTTTTTGCATGGCATCCATTTATCTTGATTCTTATGTGTTCCTTCGCAACCAAGTTCTAAAGATCTATTCTCGGCGTCCTGTTCAGAAAGAAATGTACCCCTCATATGTGCATGCGAATGACTATTGAAATTTAGAGATAAGGAAAATAAAAAAATAAAAAATTTAAAATTTCTAAGAAAAATATGCATTTTTAAAATAAGTATTTGTATTAAGGAGAGATTTTATCAAATATTTTTGTTTTGCCATTTTTACTAAATGAAACTATTTTATAGTTTTCATAATCATGAGAGTGCGATTCGTGAGAATGCATTTCCATCCCTGGAGAGCCAAGTGGCATGCCAGGAACTGCTATCCCATTGATATTTGGTTTTTCTCTAAAAAGTTTGTTGATTGATTCAATCGGGACATGTCCTTCAATCGTATATTTAGCTATTTGAGCAGAGTGACATGATCTTAGATTATTGGGAATTTGATATTGGTTTTTAATTACTGATACATCCTCAACTATATTATCAACAACTTCTAATCCATTATCTCTTACATGATTGATCCATTTTTTGCAACAACCACATGATGCTGATCTGTAAGAAACAACTTTTGGGATATCTATATTTTCTTGAGTTAAAGCAATAAACTTATTTGGATTAATTATATTTGCAAAAAGAATTCCAAAAAAAATTTGATAATTTAAAAATCCTCTTTTCATAAATATTTTATTAAGTGCCATACTAATTACGACGATTAAATCTAATATTTAAATTAACCATAAATGAAAATTTATTAAATCGCTATTTAATCAAAATTAAGACACTCATAATTGCCATTAAAAGATTTTCGATAAAACTAATAATTCCCAAAGGAGTTTTTGCATATCCACCAATTCATGCACAATTTAATTTTAATTTCTCCAAATAAACAGCCTTAAATACTGAAATCATTCCAGAAATGCCTAAAACTAGAGCAATAAAAATAATTAGAGAAGGTGGAGAAGAATTAAGAAAATTTATTCCAATTAATAATTCGCAAAAAGGGAAAATATATATCCAGCTATCAAATTTAGAAGATATAAAATCATATTTCTTACAACTTGTTCCAAAAGCTTCAATATCCATAAGCTTGAGTATCGCTAAAAGACAAATTGATATCCCCATAAAAATTTGGAAACTTTTGAGCAATGAAATGGTTATCAGAAATGAAGTACCAAAGATTGCAATTAAGGGGTTAAATAACTTAATCTTCATTTTTAACTTTTAAGGATAGAGTCACAAATACTAGATGGATTTGCTTGTTTAACTATTTTTAGTCTTTTGATAAGTTTGTCTCTATCTATTTGATGTTTTAGATATTTAATACATAAATTTTTTTCCTGATATACCATTGCTATTGGGGCAATCTTTAAAGCAATAGCAAAAGTACCAATAACTAAAAGAATGTTTGTAGCTAGTCGAATATTTGGTCGAAAATTTGATCTCATTCGTATTCTTTATTTCTGTCAATAACTTCTCTTAAATATATATCTTTTAGCTCGTCATTATATCCATTTTCCTTTGCAAATTTCTCTAATTCCTTCAACTCTTTTTCTGTCATTAAACAGATTTGGATATATTATTTTTCATATCTTCAATTTGGTTGATTAATTCATCTAACCATTCTGTATTATTTTCGGATCTTTTCTGAAGATATGTAATTTTAGGTTGATTGATTTCTAATGTCTCATAATCTCCACTCATAAATTACCCCTAAATTTATACTCTGCATAATTTATCTAGAGAAATTATGCCCATCAATAGGCTCTAATACTTATTTGAATTTTGCTATGGGTAATAAATGACTTTTTTTAATAGTATGGATATCAAGGAATTTATCTCCCAAAAATATGGCAACTAATGAAGAACTAGAAAAAAGAATTGAGACTTTAGAAAAAGAAGTACAACACCTAAAAGCTGTTCTGCAATATCAAATGAGAAATAAGAAAAAGTGATTTATTCTTATTTCATAGAAATTACTTTTGGTCAGATAAGCATTTTCTCTTGGTTGTTTTGGGTACCTAATTTCAAAGCGAAATATTCAAAATTAGTCCAAAATTAGTCACTTTTTGAAAAAATAAATTTAAGCATTGATATTTAGAACATATTTGTTTTTATATATATAAAACTAGTTGATATGATTAACTCAATAGCTATTACATTGTTATTGTTAAGTTCTTTAGTCGCTTATAAAAGACTCAAAAGAAAGAAACGGCGATTTCACGCACCACCTACAAATCAGCTTCCTAGTTGAAGATTATATTCCGTCTTCGTCCTCTCCAAAAGGATTGTATCTAATATCCCAGATGAGAACTACTGCTATAGATAAAAGCAATAGACCAAATATAACTTGAGGAGGAGGAAATAACATTAATGAAACATAACAATTATCAATAAGCTTTGCTTATAAAAATTTTAAAGGGTAATCGATATTGTTTGGTTCTAAATGTTTTACATAACATTTTGTTGTGCAATCTACTCCTTCACTATTGATGCTACAAGAAGTTATACATTCAAAAAAACTTTCCAAAGCATAAGAATCTTTAATATTTGAATAAATGTCTTTATTCATGGTTAATCTTCCATTCTGAATTTTATCTAGCAATTAATTTTTAATAATGTCAAATTTTAGGTAAAGTACCTATTCACCATTTTTTATTAAAAAAACTGTTGAATCTAAAAGTTTTTTCCCACCCTTCCTCTAATAGTTTTTTATATTCTTTTCTCGCTTCTTCGATAGATTCAACCCTAGAGCCTTTCATAACTGGCTTACTTGATCGCTTAAACACACAACCATAAGAGATTAAAATTGCATTAATCATAAAAGTGTTCTTAGAACTACCATCAAAAGGTTCAAATACTTTTATCCTCGATCTTCCTTTATTGATTAAAGTAAATTTTTCCATAAAAAAAGGGCGTTAGCTTCGCCCCAATCAAAAAGCGGGATAATCCCCATCACCCAGCTTTTTAAAATCTTAGCACTACATATGGTGTTTTTAAGTATTTAAAATTACCTATTGATGGGGTTGTTTGTTTCTGTTTAATTTGTCATTATAGGAGTCCCCATCACCTAGGCTCGTAAGAGTCTTTTTTTTTGCTATTTTTCCTTTTGGGCTTAAGCCCTTTTAAATTAGTGTTTAAAGACTTTTTATTTAATTTTTAAATTCGATAATTAATAATTAAAAAAATAATTTTATTCATGCAAACTTACATCGTTCACTGGCAATTTCCAGATCAAGAAAGTCATATGCAAGGGGCCGAAGCTTTTGCAGGTTTTGTTGAAGGAGGATGCGAAGGTGATGAATTTGATGGTTTTAAAGTTCTTAATCGAGTAGTAAATCCTGAGGGAGCTAATGGTTGGGCAATAGTTGAATCTTCAAATCATCAGAACATTTGGAAATGGAGTAGTATCTGGGTCGATAATTTTGGCGTAGAAATTGAAGTTACGCCGGTTTTAACGGATAAAGAATTTCTTTCCGTCCATAAAGAAATTTCAGCAGCCTCTAACTAATAGTTAATCTTTTTTTGCGTGACTGTTAATTTAATATAAAAGGGTAGTAGATATTTTTTTATGGGAAAATTTTCTTCTGAAGAAATTGAAAGTCAATACAATTTAATAAAAATGCTTTTAGCTGAACCTGAAAAGTATAGAGATGCTATTAATGCAATAAAGAAAGATATTGCATATATGCCCATAGAACTTAAAAAAAAACTTGAGGAAGAAAATATTATCTTATGAAAGAATCGCAAATAACATTCATCATGATCTTTAATTTTTAAAAATTAGTAAATAGACATTCTAGAAAACTAACCTAGGGAGTCTAAATCTCTACGGTGGTGAACTGTATTTCCGTCATCATGTAGAACTTTCTGTTCTCTCATTAAATCTGCAATTGTTGGATAATCTTTTGTATTATCAAGATCTCTTGCATTTTTATCTTGAATTGCGAATGGTGATCTTTTTAAATTCATAATTAATTTCCTCAAAATTTCTGTTGGATTCTGATTACAGATCCTGGATTGTCATGTACGTAAGAGTTGAATTCTCTCGCAAGCATTAGGCAATCGTATGCATCGCGTGCGTAGAAGCCAACTTCATGTGTCTTATTTGATGAATCTTTGTAACTCAACACATATTTATTACAAGATTTTATTGGTGTTGAAGGCATTTGATTTGTTTCTGTTACAACTAAGTTCTAACCAGGGATGCTTATCAACTGACTAATAAAGAAGTACGGTTTAAGGCACAAACATATACGGATAGAGGACCAACAACTTAATTTAAAAATGAATATAATAAGCTGTTATATTTGAAAAGTAAGGCGATAGTTCCGTTACACCTATATAAATCTAAATTTAAAGGCGGTCTGTTTAAGCTACCAATTTTAACCAAAAACTATAAATTTAAAAAAAATATCAATTATCTCGCTAAGTTAGTTATTTCAAGATTATAAATATATTTTTCTCCATCATCATCACCATCGTCATCATCATGAAAGGAAGAGATTAATACAAGAATTCCTCCAAGTCCCAGAAACATAGATAGATAGAGAATTGGATCTGTCATGATTTAATTTTGAAACATTCAAATTAAATTTGAGGAAGCTTTTCAATTTCTATATTTTCTTTTAATTATTTTGATTAAAATTTTTTACGATCAAAAAATTGTTTTTTATTTGAGAAAACTGAAAGAAGATCTAAAATAAGGAAAATTTGCTTTTTTTTTAGTTAGTTTTAAAAGATTTTTAAAATCAATGTGCGGAAGATTTGAGCTTAAAACTAAGTTTAAGCATTTGCCAAAGGTTTTGAAACAAGACTATCCAAGTGGACTTGATTCAAAATATCAGACTCAAAATCTAATAAGACCCAATGATCCTGTGCTTGTAATTAAAAACGAAGGAAGAATCAAAACTACTTTTATGAAGTGGGGCTTTATTTCCCCATGGGCGAAAGACCCATTTGATAAAGAGAGACCAAGACCATTTAATGCAAGATCAGAAACCGTAGAAGAAAAAAAATTATTTAGTGGAAGTTGGAAACATAAAAGATGCCTAATACCTGCGAGTGGTTTTTTTGAAAAAAAATATCTTGTTCGAAAAGCAAATTATGAGACTTTTTGGTTGGGAGGAATTTGGAGTAAGTGGACCTCTCCAGATGGAGCAGAACTTGAGAGTTGCTGCGTTTTAACAACTGAACCAAACGATTTAATTAAAGCTTTACATCACCGCATGCCTGTGATCGTACCTAATGGATATGAAGAACAATGGACAGAGCGAGTTAAAGATGTAGATGAATTAAAAGGATTATTTTCAATCATGATGAGTTGGTCACCTGATGGTTGGCTATTAGAAGATGTAAATAAAAAAGAAACTGATCAAATGAGTTTGTTTTAAATGGAAAGCTTACTAAATCCAAGGTTAGATTAATGGCTAAATCTTATTGGTTAATTAATTTAAATAGGTCAGAAGTTAAAAGATTTATCAAAAACGATAAGAGCGTTGATGGAGTTTTTGAGTATATGT
>QCSV01000033.1 GCA_003211415.1 Prochlorococcus sp. AG-670-M15
TACCAGGGAAAATTACAGAATATTCAACCATCCAACAAGAACTCAAAAGTTTAGAAAATAACCTAGTAACTCTAAACAAAACGAAAGACAAATTAGAACTAGATCTTTCACAAGGCATACTACCTTGGAAAATTCTAAACGAACCTTTTGTTAATCCATCTCCCATAAAACCTGAAATAAAGAAAAATCTGATATACCTAATTTTATATACTTTCGCTTTCGCATCATTAATTACATTTATATTAGAAAAACTAGATGATGTATTTCATAATCCCAAAGAGGTTGAACAATTTATTAATTTACCAATATTAGGCTTTGTGCCCTTTTTCAACTTTGAAGATGATATTAGTGGGGAGACAATTAAGAAAAGTTCTGATAAAGATAAAGTACTAATTACTATAAATGATTTTTTAGAAATCGATAAAAAGGAATTTCTAAAAAATATGAAATTTATTTTTGAAGAAACATTTAGGAATATTTATACCTCAATTAAATTTTCAAAATCAGATAAAGATATAAAAATAATAAATATTACAAGCACTATTCCTGAAGAGGGTAAATCTCTATGTTCCTTATTTTTAGCGATGAACGTAGCACAAATTTCTAAAAAAGTTTTAATCATTGATACTGATTTAAGAAAGCCTTCATTACATAAAAGACTTGAGGTAGATAACATTACAGGAATATCAAACTTCTTAGTTAATAATGATTCTGATTGGAATAAATATATTAAAGTTCACTCATCTATAGAAAATTTGCATTATGTCACTGCTGGTAAGATTCCGCCAAACTCAATAAGTCTATTAGAGTCAGCAAAAATGAGAACCTTTATAGATGAATTAAGAAACTCTAATAAATATGACCTTATAATTTTAGATTGTCCACCATTACTTGGTTTGTCTGATGCTCTTATTATTTCCAATTATGTTGACGCTTCAATACTAACTGTAAGCTTGAAAAAAGTTAACAAAAAATTAGCGATTGATTGTTTACAAAAAATAAAACAAGCAAATAAACCAATAATTGGTACGATTATTAATTCGATTACCAAAGAAACTCAAAGTAAGTTTTTTAATAATGGATATTATTCTTACGCTAATCAATACAATTATTATTCATATAAATATATGCCAGAAGAAACACAAAATAGATATCAAGAAAAAGATAATCAATCTGGTGACAACCAAGAAAATTTGAAAAACCTCTTTGTTGGTAAATCTATAATTTATAAAGGCAAGATTATTTTTAATAAATTCATAAAATGGATAAATGAGTGAGAGCTTTGAATTTAAAGATAGATTTATTTTTAATTGGGTCTTAAAAAACAAATTAGCTATTGGTACATCTCCAATGCAATCTAGAGATATGATTTTATTAAAAAAAAATAATGTAAAAAATATTTTATGCTTATGCAGTGAAGAGGAATCAAAATGGCATTTTGAATTAGAAAATAATTTCTTATGTCATCGAATTATTTTACCTGACTCCAATAAAAGAAAGTTACCTACACAAATACAAATAGACAATGCTTATAAAGCTCTAAAAAAGTTTGTAAATAACAATATAACTTTTATACACTGTTTTGCCGCAGTAGAAAGGTCACCTCTTTTATGCATAATGTTTATTATGGAGAAACATAGCCTTAATCTAGAAGAATCTCTCGATTATGTTAAAAGAGTTCATAATTTAACTAACCCTAGAAATAATCAATTGCTTCTTATTAAAAATTATTTTTCAAATAATTGATTTTATTTTAAAATAATGAGGTTCTTAAAATAGAGAAATGAAAGTAGGAATTATCTCTTATTTTGATTACGATACATATATAAAACCAAGAAAAAAATTAAAAATTTATGAAGGTTGGAATAAAGCTTGGGAAGAGGTTTTTAAACTTTGTTTTAAAAATAATATAGTTTTAAAAAAATATAATCAAAATAACCACATCAATTATGACAAAATAATATTTGTTGAAATTCCGAGAATTACAGATTTAATTAAAGTTTTATATTCAAATTTAATTAAAAGAAAAATTTATACAATACTTGTAATAAATGAGACATTTTTAGGTAGAGCTAGGTATATGTTGAGAATACCTTTTTTGTTTGATAAGGTTTTAGTAAATTGCGAAGAAAATATAAATCACTTTATGAACTATAAAATAGTTACATTTTCATATCCCTCAATTCCCTCAAAAAATGTTATCAACGCTAAAAAGTCGACAATATTAAACTCAAAAAGAAAAAATAAATTAGTTTTTATTAGTTCATTTAAGGTAGCTTTAAGCAAGCATGGTTCTTACATATTTAGATATAATTTGGTAAGAGATTTATTACTTCATAAAAATTTCTTTAAACTTTTTGGTTATGGATGGGATAGGACACCCCTGCCATTTAATATTATTGGCATTGCAATAATAATAAGAATAAAATTTTTAAGAAAATTAATTAGAAATTTGATGGGTTTATATTTTAAACCACTAGGTAACTTTCCAATAGCAAAATCAAAACTCAAAAAATTACAAGAATATGATTTCGCACTAGCAATTGAACCTACCGTAAGTAAGTTCAATTCTATATGTGAGAAAATATTTGATCCAATGCTTTCAGGAGCAATCCCCGTATACTATGGACAAAAAATTATACAAAATATTCCCAAAAATACCTATATAAGAATTGATAAAAAAGATTCAGTTAATGAAATAATCAATAATTTAAAAAAATTATCAATAGAGGAAAAGTCTAGATATAGAGAAAATATTTTTAAATTTTTAAACTCAAAACAAGCAGATAAATATAGGTCTTCATCTTACGCAAAATTAATAGTTAATGCTATATTAAAAAAATAGATTTAATTTAATAATAAAAAATACTTTATTTAAATTTTTAAAAATTGAGTAAAAGTCATGGGTGATAAGCTAATTATTTATGAATTAAATGAATTACCAAAAAAATTATTAAATTACTATGTCAAAATCAAACCAAATTCAAATTTATCTAAACTAAAAAAAAATGGAGCATATTTAGAAACATTGACTACTGATGGAGGCGAATTACATCCGTGGACAACTTGGCCTACTTTTTATAGAGGAGTTGATAATAAATCCCATAAAATTACATCAATTAATCAGGATAGAGAGACAGAATTAAAGTATCCTCCAATTTGGAAATATTTAATTAAAAATAAAAAAACGATTGGTATATTTGGTACGCTTCAATCATTTCCCCCAATCAAAGATAAAAGAGTAAAATTTTATTTACCAGATACTTTTTCTCCAAGTTACGATGCCTTTCCAAAAAATTTAGAAGCTTTCCAAAAATTTAATTTAAAAATTGTTTCTAATAACTCTGGAGAAATAAGGTCAATAAGAATGATCGAAATAAAATATTTTATTGATTGCATATTAAATTCTAATATTCGTATTAGAGCACTGTTGAATATATTAAAGCATGTTTTATTGGAAAAAATTAGCAAAAAGTTTAGGAGAAGAAGATCTCTTTTACAACCACTTTTATCTTTTGATATTTACTATAGATATTTAAAAAAATACAAACCAGAGTTTTCAACTTTTTTTACTAACCACTTAGCTGGAATGATGCATTATTATTGGTTAGATATTTTCCCAAATGACTTTAAAAATCCATATAGAGATCCTAATTCATTTAACAAAGAATCAGTAGTAAAAGCGATAGATATAGCAGATAAACAAATTGGTTTATTGATGAATTTTGCTAAGTCGAATTCTTATCAGTTTTGGGTTGCTAGTAGTATGGGGCAGAAAGCTATAGAAAGAAAGATAACTCAGAGAATATTCATGAGAGATTTTGCAAAAATAATTAAATCTTTAGGCTTACAAAATAATATTTATAAACTTTTGCCATCAATGTATCCAGATATTAATATAGAAAGCGATACTAAAAAAAACTTAGATAAATTAATAAAAAAATTTTTAGAAATTAAATTTCCTCATAATAATGAAAGTCTCTTTGAGATAAGATATAGAAAAAATATAAATAAAGTTAATCTTATATTTAGGAGTAATACCTATAAAGACAATTTCCTTTTTTTAAAAAACAAAAAAATAAATATCAATGAATTAGGCCTAGAATTTGGATTATTAGAGCAAGGTACTGGTTATCATATACCTGAAGGGATATTACTTATGCAAGGAGAAAAGAGCAAAATTACTTTTAAAGGCATAAAAAATATTGATACAAAAAAAATATATAAAAAAATTTTAAAAATATTTGACCTTGTATAAAAGTATTTATTAAATGATTTATTAAATTCCCTATGAAAAGAAATATAGTATTTTTTGCAAATACGCTTTGGTTTTTAGAAAAGTTCAAGTACGAACTTATCAAAGAACTCTCTTTAGAGAATAAAATTACTTGTCTATATTTTAGAGAGGGACCACCATATAATATTGAGAAAATTAGAGAGTTAAATGAATTCCACGATGTTAAATTTGTAGCTTTTAAAAGCTTTGCAATCAAATTTCTTTTTTCATTAATTAATAATTATCTAAAATATAATTTTAAAAATCCGAAATACCATAAAATCATTATTTTTACTATAGGACCAATAATTATCTCATCACTTCTACCAAGTTTTTATAAGAAGAGAACAACTTATGTATTAGAAGGATTAGGAAGAGTTTTCTCATCCAAGAAAAACATAAATAATATAATTAAACTTATAGTTGTTCAAATTTACAGGTTTTTATTTAGTAAATGTCAATCAGTTTTTGTCCTCAATTCTCATGATTTTTTATTTTTAGTAGAAAATAATATTTGTCCAATATATAAACTTGCAATTTTACCTGGGACTGGCTTGGATTGCCTTAAAATAGATAAAATACTTAAATTACCTAAAAAAATACCAAAATATATTGATTATGTGGGTAGACTAATTGTAGAGAAGGGATTTTATAAATTTATTCTTGCTAGATTAAATTTTCAGAATTATTACCCAGAAATTGATCAATTATATACATTTCGGATAATAAGTCCCAAAAAAGATATTGATAATTTATCTCCTAAAGAATTAAATTTTTTAAATTATTTAAATATAGAGTTAAAGCCTTATATGGTTGAACCATATCCCTATTATCTTGAGTCAAAAGCATTAATTGTTCCTTCATCATATGGGGAAGGATTATCAAGAGTAGTTTTAGAGGCCTCTTATTTAGGCATCCCAATACTTGCATCAAGGATTAGAGGTATTGAAGAAATTTTACCTTCAGACTATAAGTATTTTATTAAATCTAATAATCCTTTTTCTATATCTCAGCAGTTAGCTTTAATGATTGAAGATAATGAATATTTTCTAAAAATTAAAGAAAAGCAAAAGTTGCATATCAAAAATAATTTTTCTATGAATATTTCTGTATCAATATTTATCGAAAGATTATTTAAAAAATAGAATTCTATTTTTAAAATAATTTATTAAAAGCCTTTATTAAATCTTCCTTATATGTAGTCTTATATTGCCAAGTATTTAATATATTTTTTCGAATATTTTTATATTTTTTTTTCGATTTTATTAGTTCAAAAACTCTATAAATTATTTCTTCATCATTATTTTTGTATATCAAGGAATTATGCATATTCTTACAATAGATTTTTATTTGTCCTACATTAGTCACTATAGGTACTAGTCCTAATTGCATAGATTCTGATACTGACATTGCCATACCTTCGTATTTACTCAATTGAATAAAAAAGCTCGCTTTTTCTGCATATTTTCTAATATTAGAAAAACTCATAAAATCTAAAATTAAAATATTATCTTTGAGCAGAAGTCTATTGATTTGTTTATGTAAATGAACTTTTGATCCAGAATCTGGGCCAATTATTACAAAAGTAGCTTTTTTATCTAATTCATATATTTTCGAAAAAAGCTTTATTGCTTTATCAATATTTTTATCTGGACAGAGTCTTCCCCAATAGATAAATGAAGGAGTACATCTTAAATGATTAAGAGATTTTGTTTTATTTAAGATGAAACTAACAATTTTTTCTTTATTTTTTTCTATCAAAAAATTTTTGTAAATTTTCAATATATATAAATTATTTATTCTTTTTATTAAAGTTTCCGACGAATCTGCCCAAATTTCATAAGCAAAAAAAGCAGCCATTGTTGTAATTAATCCATCTACAAAATGCTTATTTTTTGTACTGTGTAAAAAAAGAATATATTTAATTTTAGGTTTAAAAAGTTTTAAAGAAATCGTAAATAAGTTACTCTTCCATAATGAAGTTAAAATAAAATCCGGATTAAGCCTTTTAATTCTTTTAAATGCGTTTATATAAGCTGGAGCAGTATCTTCATTTTTTTTGTTTTTTAAGAAAATTACTTTAAATATAAAATTTTCACATGAGTATTTTAAAAATGAATTTGCGGCCGCCTCTACTCCACCACCATAAGCAGTTGGGACTATATGAATAATATTTGTTTTTTTTACCATATTATATTTTTATAATTGAATAAATTATTGACTGATAGCAAATTTAGCAATTATTATCAAATATAATTGTTAAAATTACACCTTTTTTATATTCTAAAAATAATAATCTACTTAAATTTCAAGACTTAACAGGACTTAAATTACAAAAATAAGTACTAGAAAATTATGATTTCTTATATCACAGGCTCAAGATTTATTCCAATTAGAATATTAAGATATCTTCCGAGAAAAAGAAAGTTCCAATTACTTATAAATTTAATATTGATGTTTTTAAGTGGATTTGCAGAATTAATACTTCTTAACACTGCTGTACCATTTCTAGGGGCAATTACAAATCCTGATACATTATCAGATTTCAAAGTAGCAAGAATTATTTCCAAAATTCTTGGAATTACATTAGATAGAAATGCTGTTTATCCTTTAGTAATTCTATTTGCAATAAGCTTAATATTATCTTGCTTTTTAAGAATTATAAGTACATGGTATCAAGTAAAAACGACTGCTTTAATAGGCTCAGATTTAAGTTCTAAAACTTTTTCTAATAGCATGTCTCAGCCATATGAATATTATTTGTACAATAATTCAAGTAGTTTAATAGCTTCGAATATTTTATTTGTTAACAACACATTAGGAGTTTGCAAAAATTATTTTCTACTTATATACACTTTAATATTAATATTTTTAATTTCGATTGGACTTTTTTCTATCAGTCCAATATTGAGTATATACTCATTAATTTTTTTCATAGTCATATATTTATCTTTAGGAAAAGGTTTTAAAAAAATAATAAGAGCGGAAAGTAGCAAAAGAGTTCTACTTGAGAAATCAATAATTAAATCTTTACAAGAGAATTTTGGTGCAATAAGAAATGTCATCTTAGACTCTAACCAGAAATTTTATATAGATCTATTTAAAAAACGCGATTGGAGTAGGAGAGCAATTGATAAAAAAATTACATTAATATCTGATATCCCGAAATTTGTTATAGAAACTTTAGCTCTTTTATTCATTGCACTCGCAAGTACAATTTTAATGAGAAATGTAGAGAATAATTCTTCAGTAATAGTTACTATCGGAGCATTCACATTAGGAATGCAAAAACTTCTTATTGAATTTCAGAAAGTTTACATAACAATTAATGGAATAAGATATGGTTCCAGTGATGCAAAACATATTTTTAAAATTCTAGAAATGAAAGTTGAGAATAGAATATATGACAATTTTACGCCAATGAAATTAAAAAATTCTATAAGATTTGATTCTATTTATTTTTCATATAACAAAAAAAATTATATTATTTCAGATTTAAATTTAGAAATTCTTAAAGGTCAGCGGATAGGCATAATAGGCAAAACTGGAAGCGGTAAAACTACAATTTCGGATTTATTAATGGGTCTTTTAAAACCATCAAAGGGCAAGATTTATGTTGACAATAAAGATATTCATAATGAAAATTATCCTAATCGTTTAAATAAATGGAGGAGTTCAATTTCTCATGTTCCACAAAATATATTCCTAACAGAGGCTTCTATTGCTGAGAATATTGCATTTGGAATCGAGAAAAAACTTATCTCATTTAAAAGACTAAAAGAATGTGCAAAAAAAGCACAGATTCATGAATTTATTGAATCCACAAAAGATGGATACTTAACTGATGTTGGAGAAAGAGGGATTAGACTAAGCGGTGGTCAACTCCAAAGGATTGCGATAGCTAGGGCTCTTTACAAAAAATCAGAGATTTTAGTATTTGATGAGGCCACAAGCGCTCTAGATAACGATACTGAAATTGAATTAATGCGGGCAATAAATGATTTAAGCGATGAACTCACAATTATTTCAATAGCTCATAGACAAACGACTTTAAAAAATTATGACAGGATTATTAAAGTAGAAGAAGGATCTATAATTGAAGTAGATAAAGATAGATTATTCCTTTGAAGTAAAATAGAGTTCAAAAATTATTAGAAAGATATTTTGTCCATAAAGCAATTTTTTTCAAAAATAAATTTATTAAATAATAATTATTGATTATTTTCCAAATATAAATTTAAGTTTAATCTATATTTTTAATATTTAGATAAATTTGGGATTTTACTATTAATCAAGAAATTAATTCAAAATATATCTATAGCAAATCAAATAATCTTTCAATGTTCAAAAGATTATTTATATATATAATGTATTTGAAAGATATCTTTATGAATAGTCCAATATTAATTACAGCATGGAGAAGGGTAGATAAGTTAGAACAACTTTTATTAGCAATAAAAGAAAATAAGCCCGAAAAAATTTATATTTCTTGTGATGGACCAAGAAAAAATAATAACGATGACAAAGAACGTATTCAAAAAGTAAAAGCGACTATAGATAAGTTAATTGATTGGGATTGTGATCTTTATAAACTTTATAATCGCGATAATCTTGGATGTAGAGGAGCAATGATTAAAGCTATCAATTGGTTCTTTGATAATGAATCTGAAGGTATTATTTTAGAAGATGATTGTATTCCTAATAATGAATTTATACCTTATTGCTCAAAACTTTTAAAGAAGTATAGAAAAAACTATAAAGTTTGGAATATAGCTGGTACAAATTATCAACAAGGTCTTCATAGAGGAGATGGAAGTTATTACTTTAGTAAATATTTCCATTGTTGGGGCTGGGCAACTTGGAAAGATAGATGGTTAAATATAGATGAGTATATTATTAGCTGGGCTAAAGCAAAGGAAGCTCTTTTATTAAAATCAATTTTTAATGATCCTTTAGAAATAAAATTTTGGACTGATATTTTTGATAAGTTTTACAAACACAATATTCCTGACACCTGGGATATAGAATGGACATATACTTGTTTAATAAATGAGGGTTATACAATTATTCCAAATGTAAATTTAGTAAAAAATATTGGATTTGATAAAGAAGCTACTCACACCAAATTCACAATAGATCAATACTCAAACAGTAGTCTAATATTACCGATTAAACATCCTACTTTTTTAGTAAATGATAGTGATGCCGATAGATTTACATTCTATAATCACTACCAAATGTGTTTTAAGAGAAGATTGAAATTAATTTATAAAAGACCTCTTTATTATCCTCGTAAAATCTTTTCATTAATCAGAGATCTAATAACTAAATAAAAATTATGTTGAAAATTTTTTTTTATATTTTAAATATTTTCTTATTAATTAGTTTTAATGCCTATGGTAATGAAAAATTTAAAGTTCTTGAAAAAAATAAAAAAGAAACTTATTCAGAGCAAAATTTTTCTGGAAGATATACAGCTTCACTAACATGGGAAAATGCTTCTGAAGAAATTAAATCAAAATTAAATTGGGAGACTGTAAAAGAAAAAGAAGAAGAGGAAATAAGGAATTTCTTGAGAAAAGCAAATAGGGCAGAAATTCCTATTAAAAATATTAATGTTAAATCTCTTGATAGATCTGTAACGGTAAACAATTTACAATATCCAGAAATATCACATTATGTCCCAAATGCATATGTCTCAAACAATGAAAAATTCTTAACCACAAGCTTGCGCGCTATTAGTAAACTAAGATTCTGTGATGGAAAGAATTTTAGTTATAAATGTGCTGATGGAATATTAAATGTTGATTTTAATTTATATAAAACTGAAAACTTTAGCTTTAATTCAAAATTCTCTTTGCAAAGTATTTCTAACAGAGGTACAGATTTTGGAGAACAATCAAGTCTTGGTTTTAAAATTGCAAGGAAAGTTTCACAAAATTGGTCATTAGCATTTGGCGGCGAAAATATAATCCACTTTGATAAAGATATTGATCTCGGAAGAAACTTTTATTTGATATCTAGTACTTTTAAGGAATTAGGAAAATCTAATGAAGATAATCCAAGTATGTTATTCCTTAATTTTGGGGTAGGTTCTGATTTTTATGGATATAAGGGTAACGGATTTCTTTGGAGAGCGCCATGCTTTGGAAAGCCAAATTTAACTGGAGATGATAATAATTATTGTAGTTGGGGACCTATAGGATCAATTTCTTTAGCTCTAAACGACAGAGTAAATTTTATTAATGAATGGTTTGGATATAGTTATGGATCTGGAATATCAATAAAACCTTTCAAAGAAAGAAATATTGTTATGTCTTTATATGCGACAGATTACATAAAAGGATTTCCTAAATATGCGAAAACACATTGTCCTCAAAAAAAATGCGAACCAAGATTTTATGGTAACATTAGCTTAAGTTTTTAAAATAAGTAAAGTGCAAATCTCAAAGCTTAAAAAACTATTTTTGTCAGCAATATTTTTAACATTGCCCTTAAATTCTAACGCTTTATTAGCTAATGAATATTTTAAAGAGGATTCCAAAACGATCCTTATAGCTCAAACAGAAGGTTATAGAGAACATGAAGATAAGAGTGAAGATGAAGATGATATTCATTCAATTAATCATGATTGGCAAGATCACTACCATACAATTAGATCTATCAAAGTAAAGAGAAATGGGAATTTAAAGATAAGATTTTGCGAGAAGGTTGAATTACTAGAGGGTTATGTCTTTGCCGATGATATTAAATATGAAGTAAAGGATGCCTATAAAATAAAAAAAAGAAGTATTTCTTGGCGTCTTAATAAGAAAGGAACTTTTAAGAAGGGAGAATCAATTTTTATAAATACTAAAGATTTCTTAGGAAGGCCAATAGAAAAAGATCCAAACAAAAATGAAATAAGATCTCTTGAAAGAGGCTGTGGATTGCCTTTTCTTTATTTACCACCAGGAACGGAAGTTTCTGGAGATGGACCTCCAATAGGAATATTAGCTGTAATAGTAGGTATAGGAGCTGCTCTCGGTGGAGGATCTTCAGGAGGCACAGGGACAAGTTCTCATAATTAAGAATAAATAATTTTTAAATAGACATTGTTAAATTTAATATTTATAATATTTTTTCCATTAATTTTTAAATGAACAAAGCCATCGTAACTTTAACTATAGGTAAAAAATACGAGGAGATGTTCACCAATTATTGCAAGGACAATTGGCAAAAATACTGCGAAAAGTTTGATTATGATCTTATTGTTATTAATAAACCTTTAGACATATCTAAAAGAAGTAAAGAAAGATCTCCTGCCTGGCAAAAATTGCTGATTTTGTCCCAAGAATGGTCAAAAAATTATGACCAAATAGTATGGATTGATTCAGATGTAATTATTAATAATCAAATGGCTAAAGATATTATATTTGAAGTAGAAAAAGAGAGTTTTGGGGCAGTTGATGCATACTCAATTCCTTCTAAAGAAATATACAAACTTTCATTAAAAAGGGCTTATGAAAACTATGATCTTAATGGTATAAAATATATCGAAAACCTAAATCCTGAAGAATACTATACAAAAAGAGGAATTCCTGCAAAAGACATTAAAAAAGTGGTTCAAACTGGGGTCTTTGTATGTTCAAAAAATTATCATCAAGAAATATTTGAACATATTTATTACAATTACGAAGACATGAATAATAGAGGCGAGTGGAACTATGAAATGCCAGCAATGTCTTATGAATTGATAAAATCAAATATGGTCCAATGGATTCCTGTTGCTTATAATTACAATGTTAATGACATAATTTCAGCTTATTATTCCTTCATTTTTTTTAAAAATGAATCATCAATTAAAAAACTTTTTAACAAGGTACTTACTAAAGTGACAAGCAGAAGAGATAGTTTGATCCTAAATTCTCTTCAGATTAAATGCTTAAATCAAATTTATAGTAATGGTTATTTTATCCATTTTGCAGGAAGTCAGGAATGGATATCTCATATAAAAAAATTCTAATAATAAGGTTTATATAATTATTTATTGATTAAAAAATAATTTTTGCTCTGCAATTTATAATTGAATATCATTAAAAATAATCCTTATTATAGATCTAAATTAATGTTAGATATTGAATTTGTTTATGATGGGGGATTAGGTAATCAAATATTTCAATATTTGGCATCCAGAAAAATATCAAAAACATTTAAAAATTTAAATCTACATTATTCCTTATCAAAGCATATTTTAAACGGATCAAGAAATTTTGAATTAAACAAAATACTTATCAAACCTGTGAAAGTAGAAAGCGAAAATATTCAATACAATGATGAAAATATATCTAAAATTATCAATAAAATACCCTTATTAAAAAATAATCACAAAAAAATAATCAAATTCAAATTAAACGCCTTAAACAATCTATATTTTGAAGATACTGAAGACTCCAATTTTAATGACCCTATTTCAAAACTTATCCAAGATTTAAATAAAATTAAATTTCAAAAAAGAAAATTTAAAATTTATGGATTTTGGCAGAACCCAAGCTCTTATCTTATTAATTTACAAGATTATAGGAATTGTTTGATTGATACACATAAAATACTGCCTAAAGGAATTGAATCCAATAAATATATAGCTATTCACATTAGAAGAGAAGATTATTATTCTAGAAAAGATATTATGGAATTTTATTTTTCAAAATTCTCTCCAGTTAAATATATTCTCTTAGCTCTCCAGCTAATACCTACTGAATATCAAAATCTGCCAATATTTCTATTTTCTGATGATAAGATTTGGTCCAAAAAAATAACAAAAATTCTTTCAGAGAGTATAAATAAACAAATTACTTGTTTGAATCGAACAAATCATTTTGAAGATTGGGCTATTTTGAGACATGCATCAATTAATATTTGTTCTAATAGCACTTTTTCTTACACTGCAGCATTATTAAATAATGAAAATAAAGATAAAAAACTTAGATGTGTTGTTCCCCAATGGATAAATAGAAAAGAAACGGCATTTGAAAAAGGTTGGCTTGAGCCAAAAGGATTTGTAGAAATATAATTAAATTCTTACCTAAGTTACTGGAAAAGTAAACTAAATTATTTAGCAAGCCTAGAAAAATATAGTTTTAGATTTTTTATATATCCTATAAATAAAAGATTTTATTAGAAAAAATTTTACTATAGATTTAAAACGCCAATAGTTTAATAAAAGGATCACAATAAAATTAAGTCTCTTAATAGTTCCTAGCTTAGTTAAAATAGACATACGATGATATTGATCACTATATTTAATTGCGGGAAGATGAATATGAGATGGATAAATAATTGGATTTAAAAAAGAAATCGCTTTTTTATTAATTTTTTTCGTTTGGCAAGTCCAAAAAAATCTAGCTACTTTACTTGATTTATTATTTAATACTTTACCATTGAACTTATTAAATACAGCTGAAAAGATTGTCTCATCTCCATAATGATTATCAGATACATTTCTCACATAATTAATATTTTTATTGACCCATTCAAAAATTAATTGGGAACTTTGAATAATCTTTGGAAGATAATTTATATCAATTATCATAAATCCACTGTTAATCCATGCCAACTTTTTATTACTAAAAAAATCTGGCCAACATGATCTGATTGCCTTAGTCATCATTTCATCAAAAGTATAATTTATATTTTTCTCATCCCTATAGTTTATAGCTGCAATAGATTGAATATTATTTGAGATATTTATAAGCCTTTGTATATCTAAAAATATACTATCAATATCACTTATTATTAATTTATTATATTTTCTATTTTCTTCAAAATAATTATTTAACAATTGAAGCGAATCTAATTTTGCAAAATGATATTTTGTTACTGTCCATTTAGCGTTATTACAAAAATTTAAATCCTTGTTTTTAATTTCCAATACTTCAAAATTCTTATAATCAAAAATATTTTTTGTAATATTTGAAATAATTAATTTTTCATTTGAAACAATAATAGTTTTTACTTTATCTTGGTAATGACTTAAAAAGGTAAGCATCATCTTTATCTGCGCTAAAAGATTGGCTTTTAAATCTCCATTAATATTTGGAGGGAAAACTATTATTGAGGCAATACAAATTTTTTTTTTCATCGAAATATTTTTAATTTAAATTCTATATATTGAATCTTATATTTAGTAATTAATATCATAATTTATATTGATAAAGTCCTATATATAATTTT
>QCSV01000034.1 GCA_003211415.1 Prochlorococcus sp. AG-670-M15
TCATTAATTAGAAAAATTAAACTCTAATTTTATGCAGACTCTTTAATGATTCTTTTTGATCCTGAAGGTAGTTTAACAATTTTAGATGAGAATAAATTATCTACCATTTTTTTCGTAATTGTGAATTCTTTTACATTTTCTTCAGAAGGCAAAGTGTACATTATGTCTAGCATAAGCTCTTCAATTATTGATCTTAATGCTCTTGCACCTGTTTTTCTTTTGTATGCTTCATTTGCTATCGCTTCAACAGAATCAGGCTCAAATGATAATTCAACATTATCCATACTTAGCAAAGTTTTGAATTGCTTTACTAATGCATCTCTTGGTTGAGTCAAAATAGATTCTAAAGTTTCTTTAGTAAGACGATCTAATACAGCACAAACTGGAATTCTTCCAATAAATTCTGGAATTAGGCCATATTTCACTAAGTCATCTAATTCTAAATTTTTCAGGGAATCTCTTGAGTCTACTATTTTTTTTGTATCAACTTTGTTTTGATCTGAATTGGTGGTAAATCCTATGGAGTGTTTACCCATACGCTTTTGAACAATATCTTCTAAACCTATAAAAGCTCCCCCACAAATAAATAGTATTTGACTCGTATCAATTTGGATGCAGTCATGATAAGGATGTTTTCTTCCGCCTTGAGGTGGCACATTAGCAATTGTTCCTTCAAGCATTTTTAATAATGCTTGCTGTACCCCTTCACCGGATACATCTCTAGTAATTGAAGGATTCTCGCTTTTTCTTGCAATTTTATCTATTTCATCAATATAAATAATTCCTTTTTGAGCTAGTTCTACATTCATTTCTGATTTCTGTAGAAGTCTTAAAAGTATGTTTTCAACATCCTCCCCAACATATCCAGCTTCTGTCAAAGTCGTTGCATCAGCTACTGCAAAAGGAACATCTAAAAACTCTGCTAAAGTTTGCGCTAATAATGTTTTTCCACTTCCAGTAGGGCCAATAAGTAAAATATTTGATTTTTGTAATTTAGTTGCTTGTGAATCAGTTGAATTGCTATTTTTACTGTCTTCTTTAACTTTCCAAGCTAAGCGCTTGTAGTGATTGTATACGGCTACTGATAATATTTTTTTTGCAGATTCTTGTCCAACAACTTGATTATCTAGAAAACTTTTTATTTCTAATGGCTTAGGAATTGAGCTTAATTCTAAAGGAACAGATTTTTTTGGATTATCAGTTGGTAATTTCTTTTTTACTTGTGGAGAGTTGTTTGTGTTCGCTTGATTATCAAGTAGTTCTTCATCGAGGATCTCATTACAAAGGTCTATGCACTCATCACAGATGTAAACCCCAGGACCAGCTATAAGCTTTCTTACTTGGTCTTGTGACTTCCCGCAAAATGAACATTTAAGATGGGCGTCGAATTTAGCCATCGATTATAAGTTTTTGAAGTGAAGGGTGTTAAATATTCCCTATTCACTAGGATTGCTCATAAATATCGATTCGTCATCATATTCTTAAAAAATCAGAACCCCTTGTCACTTTTTGATAACTTTATCAATTAATCCATATTCGACTGCTTCTGAGGGTGATAAAAAGTAATCTCTTTCTGTATCTTCATTAATTTTTTCTAGAGGTTGACCAGTATGTTCAGCTAAAAGTGAATTTAATGTTTTCTTGAGAAAAAGTATTTCTTTAGCTTGTATTTCAATCTCTACTGCTTGACCTTGTGCACCTCCCAGAGGTTGATGAATCATAATCCTAGAATTAGGTAAAGCCAATCTTTTCCCCTTTGCTCCTCCAGAAAGTAGAAATGCCCCCATACTTGCGGCTACTCCAAAACATATTGTCACTATATCAGGCGATATTTGTTGCATGGTATCATAAATGGCCATTCCTGCAGTTACTGAGCCTCCAGGAGAATTGATATAAATTTGTATGTCTTTTTCCGGATCTTCAGCTTCAAGAAATAATAATTGTGCAACAAGGGAGTCAGATACTTGATCATTAATTCCAGTACCTAAAAAAATTATTCTTTCCCTTAATAATCTTGAATATATATCAAAAGCTCTTTCTCCTCTACCTGATTGTTCTATAACAGTGGGAACAGCGGCAATAGTCTTATGATTACTTTCGTAAGAACTTATTGAGCTTTGGATTAAATGTTTTTTTTCTGAGTTCACAAATTAGTTTTCGACTTATAAATAATTTAGGGGGTTTTTGTTTAATTAGTAGGAAATTTCATAAATTATTTTTTTTCTTTTTTATTTCGAGTTTTTGTAGTTCCTGTAGTTTTTGTAGTTTTAGTCGCAGTTTTTGAGGCTTTTGATGTTTTGGAGGTTTTTGTAGCTTTAGAAGTTTTTGTAGTTTTTTCTTTTACTTCAGAATTTTCTTCAAGCCAAATTATTAATTTTTCTTTGAGTAGATCGTTACTGACTACTTCTGTTAATCTTTTAATATCTATTTGTTTTGAAGATTGAGAGATTGCATCTTCATAATCTTTCATTTTTAAATCAATTTCATCTTTCTCGACTTTTATGTTTTCTGTTTCAGCTAATGCTTTTAAAGCTAAATTTCTTTGAACATTTTTTTCAGCTTGAGGCCTTGTAGACTCTGCTAATGACTTAACTAATTCTGGAGTGAAAGTAGATTTTACATCAAGACCTTGTTGAGCAAATCTTTGAGCGGTTTGTTCAATATTATTACTCACTTCTATATCAATCATAGATTTTGGAATTTCAGCAACCAATTCGTTTGTTAAGGCATCTAATAAAGCTTCAATTTTGATATCTTTTTGAGTTTTTTCAAAATTGTCTTTAAGTTGCATTTCAATATCTTTCTTTAACTCTTTTAATGATTCTTTGTTGCCAGACTGTTTTGCAAAATCGTCATTAAGTTCAGGCAATTCTTTTTCCTTAAGATCCTTAAGATTTACTTCAAAAATTGCTTCTTTGCCTCTTGAATCCTCATGAGAATAATCATCAGGAAATTTCAGGTTAAGTGTTTTAGTATCACCAATTTTCATCTTTACGATTCCCTCAACGAAACCGGGAATCATTTTGTTCTTTTCTAATTCAAGATCCATTGATTCACTTGTTCCACCATCAATATCTTTACCAGAATCTTTATATTTTCCTTTGAAACTAACTACAGCAATATCTCCTAATTTTGCTGCTCTATTGGTAACTGGAATAATGTTTGCAAACTGATTTCTAGATTTTTCTAGCGCTTCATCTATTGACTTAGGATCAAACTTTGTCTTCGATATTTCAACACTTAGTCCTTTGGATTTTTTAAGTTTTAATTCTGGGGCAACATCAGTTTGAAGAGTAACCTTAAGTGATTTTTCAGGACTAAACTTTGCAAGTAAAGATTCAAATCCATCTACTAATTCTGGCTCACTTAGTGGCTCTATAGATTTTATTTTTATCGCTTCTTGCCATGATTTATCAATAATTTTTTCCAGAGCAGAAGCATGTAATTGTGTGATGCCAATTCTCTGGATTAAGACTTGTTTAGGAATCTTACCAAGTCTAAATCCAGGAATTTTAGCCGAACGACTGATAGAACTGATTGTTTCATTTACACACGTTTTGCATGTTTCAGATGGTATTTCTAATTCGAATGAAATTCTACTTTGAGGCAGAGGAGTTGTTTTGACTATTAGTGCATCTTTAGCCATGTTTTTCTAAGTTATTACTATGAGCCGAATCTTAATTATTTCACATGATGTGATTTCCTTGAAAGTTAATTTTTTGATAAAGTAAAAAAATAGTCAATCTATTTATAAAAATCATTTGAAAGTGTGAGACAATCTCCTTATTTGCCTAATAGGCCATTAAAAGTTGCTGTTTTAGGTTCTTCAGGTGCTGTGGGATCTGAATTGCTAAAAATTCTTGAACAACGTGATTTCCCAATATCAGAATTGGTTTTGCTTTCATCAGAGCGGTCAGAAGGAAAAAAAATTATTTGGAAAGATGAAGAATTAGTTACAAAAATAACAACTAAGGAAGAATTTAAGAATCTTGATTTAGTTTTAGCTTCAGCTGGCGGAAGTATTTCAAAAAAATGGTTATCTACCATTCTGGAACAAAATGCTTTACTGATAGATAATTCAAGTGCTTTCAGATTAGATAAGAACGTTCCTCTTATAGTCCCTGAAGTTAATGCTAGTGACGTACTTAATCATGATGGGGTAATAGCGAATCCAAACTGCACTACCATTTTGTTGACATTAGTTTTAGCTCCATTAAACAAACTTTCGACTATTCAAAGAGTTATTGTCTCAACATATCAATCTGTCAGTGGTGCAGGCCAACTGGCGATGGAGGAACTAAAACTTTTAACTGAACAATATCTTCAAGGAAATCCTCAAAAAAGTGAAGTTTTGCCATACTCCCTTGCTTTTAATTTGTTTTTACATAATTCCCCTATGCTTTCAAATAATTACTGCGAAGAAGAGATGAAAATGGTTAATGAGACAAGGAAAATATTAAATATTGCTGATTTAAAACTCTCTGCTACATGTGTTCGAGTCCCAGTACTGAGAGCACATTCTGAATCGATCAATATTGAATTTGCTGGTGTAGTTGAGCCTAAAGATGCTCTTGAAGAATTAAAAAAATCTCCTGGAATTGAAGTTATTGAGGATTACAAAAATAATAGATTTCCTATGCCAAATGACGTTATGGGAAGGGATAATGTTGCTATTGGCAGGCTAAGAACTGATATAAGTCAGCCTCATGGATTAGAATTATGGTTATGTGGAGATCAGATAAGAAAAGGAGCAGCTCTGAATGCTGTTCAAATAGCTGAGTTATTAATTCCAAAAAAATGATTACAGACAAAACTGAGTGTAATAATCCACTATTTGGAAGAATATTGACTGCAATGGTTACTCCATTCACTGAGAATGGAGATGTAGATTATGAACTAGCTATAAAACTTTCAAATTATCTTTTTGAGAACGGTTCTGATGGAATTGTGTTGTGCGGTACTACTGGAGAATCTCCGACTCTTTCATGGGCGGAACAGCATGATTTATTTATTGCGGTAAAAGGATCTTTGGATGCAAGCTGTAAAGTAATAGTTGGCACTGGTAGCAATTGTACAAGCGAAGCTGTGGAAGCTACAAAAAAAGCTTACGAATCTGGTGCCGATGGTGCTTTGGTCGTTGTTCCTTATTACAATAAGCCGCCTCAAGAAGGTCTTTATACACATTTCAGTTCTATTGCTAAATCTGCAAAGGATTTGCCTCTTATGCTCTACAACATTCCTGGCAGGACTGGATGTAATTTATTACCTGATACTGTGAAGAAACTTATGGATTTCTCAAATATTCTCAGTATTAAAGCTGCAAGCGGTAGAATAGAAGAAGTAACAGAACTAAGAGCTATTTGTGGCTCCGAACTCTCTGTATATAGTGGCGACGATTCATTGTTGCTTCCAATGTTATCTGTAGGTGCTGTAGGAGTAGTAAGTGTTGCAAGCCATTTAGTTGGATTGCAATTGAAAGAGATGATTCATTCTTTTCAAAGTGGAGATGTTTCCAATGCGCTTGCTATTCACGAAAAACTTCAGCCTCTTTTTAAAGCACTCTTTATGACTACTAATCCAATCCCAATTAAGGCTGCTTTGAAGCTTTCGGGATGGGATGTAGGTAATCCTAGAAGTCCTTTGTCACCATTAACCAATGACATGAAAAAGCAACTATCTTTTATCATGAAATCCCTATAATAGGGATTATATTTAACTTGATAATTAAATTTAAATAAACCTTATTTGATTACAAGCAGGCCTTCATAAATTTCAAAATTATGCAATCAAGTACAAATTCAACTGTAAATAGATCTACTCATGATTCATCTAGATCTAAAAGTAATACGCCAGCTCTACGAGTAATACCTCTTGGTGGACTACATGAAATAGGAAAAAACACTTGCGTTTTTGAATATGGTGATGAATTAATGCTTGTTGATGCTGGCCTAGCTTTCCCATCTGATGGTATGCATGGCGTAAACGTTGTAATGCCTGATACAACTTTTTTAAAAGAAAATCAAAGAAGAATAAAAGGAATGATTGTCACTCACGGGCATGAAGATCATATTGGAGGTATTTCTCATCATCTAAAGCATTTTAATATTCCGATTATTTATGGCCCAAGACTAGCAATGTCAATGCTTAGAGGAAAAATGGAGGAAGCAGGGGTATCTGATAGAACAACTATACAGACAGTAAATCCCAGAGATGTTGTCAAAGTAGGACAACATTTTTCTGTTGAATTTATTCGAAATACCCATTCCATTTGTGATAGCTTTTCTTTAGCAGTTACAACACCTGTTGGCACAATTATTTTCACGGGAGATTTTAAGTTTGATCATATGCCAGTAGATGGAGAGCAATTTGATATTGAAAGAATGGTGCATTACGGAGAGAAGGGTGTTTTATGCATGTTCAGTGATTCGACTAATGCCGAAGTTCCAGGTTTTTGTCCTTCTGAGAAGACTATCTATCCTTCTTTAGAAAAACATATTGCAGAGGCAAAAGAACGAGTTATCCTTACCACTTTTGCTAGTTCTGTTCATAGAGTGACAATGATCTTAGAATTGGCCATGAAACATGGAAGAAAGGTTGGTTTGTTAGGTAGATCGATGATAAATGTTATTGCTAAGGCGAGAGATATTGGTTATATGAAATGCCCTGACGATTTGTTTGTTCCTATCAAGCAAATTAGAGATTTGCCAGATAGAGAGACCTTATTATTAATGACGGGAAGTCAAGGAGAACCGCTAGCAGCGTTAAGCAGAATCTCTCGTGGTGAACATCAGCATGTTCGTCTTAAGACTACTGATACTGTAATATTTTCAGCCAGCCCAATTCCTGGTAATACTATTTCTGTTGTTAATACAATAGATAGATTAATGAAACTTGGAGCAAAGGTTGTTTATGGAAAGGGTGAGAATATTCATGTTTCTGGTCATGGTTTTCAAGAAGATCAAAAGTTAATGTTGGCACTGGCAAAACCTAAGTTTTTTGTTCCTGTTCATGGAGAACATAGAATGCTTGTTTGTCATGGCAAGAGTGCACAAACTATGGGGGTTCCAAAGGACAATATTTTAATTATTGAAAATGGAGATGTAGTTGAGTTAACACCTAATTCTATTCAAAAGGGTGATCCTGTAAAAGCTGGTGTTGAACTGCTTGATAACTCACGAAACGGGATAGTAGATGCTCGAGTATTAAAGGAAAGGCAGCAATTAGCTGGGGATGGTGTAGTAACTGTTTTAGCTCCTATTAGTACAGATGGGAAGATGGTTGCGCCTCCCAGAGTTAATATAAGAGGAGTTGTTACTACTGCAGAGCCAAGAAAAATGTCTATGTGGACAGAACGAGAAATAAGCTGGGTCTTAGAAAATAGATGGAAACAATTATCCAGACAAACTGGGCCGAATAATTTTGAGGTAGATTGGATTGGTGTACAAAGAGAAATTGAAAATGGTTTATCGAGAAGAATGAGAAGAGAATTACAAGTTGAACCACTAATTTTGTGTTTAGTTCAACCTGCTCCAAGTGGAACTCGTGCTTATATTCCAAAGATTACCGAAGAGCAAAATTTCTCCAATAGAAAAAGAAATAATAATAATTTCCATCAGAAATCAAACAATAATCATCCTAATAGTTCAAATGTCCCAAAAAATACCCAAAAAAGTCCCAAAGTTATACAGAATTCATCAGCTGAGACTGCTACAGAAGATTCATTTGAAGGTAGAACAAGAAGAAGAAGATCTGCAGTAACATCTTAACTTTTTTCAAAATTTATATAGTTTTTGTCCCAAACAATTTTTAAAACCTCTTGCAGATTAATTTGACCTTTATTTTTTTCATAAATTGAAGTTGCTAATTTTGTCAGATTTTTAGAACTACATTGCTTTGCAGATATTTCTTTTAAAAATCTATTTAAGATTGTGCACCTCGCTTCAATACACATACCATTTAGGAGATTCCTATCGATACCTTTTACATCTTTACAATATAAATATGCTAGTTCACTAAGATCATTACGTTCATTATTGTATTTGCTCATTTTTTGGGAAAAATTATTTATCCTTTCAGAACAACCAGGATAGATGACTTCTAAGGTAGGAATAATTTTTTTTCTTACTAAATTTCTTTTTAATTTAAGATCTGAATTTGTTGGATCTTCCCAGACTGGGATCTTCATATCATTGCAAAATTGTTTTGTATCTTCCCTACTGAAAATTAATATTGGTCTTATTAAAAAAATATGATTTTCTATTAATCTTTTACTCTCAATATTACTCAGACCTGCAAAATTGCTTCCTCTAGATAAATTGAGGATAAATGTTTCTGCATTATCACTACTCGTGTGACCAGTTAACAAATAAATATTATGTTTTTGCTGGTTTGTATTTAATAAAGTTTTGGCTCTTTCACATAATTTTTTATATCTCCATTCTCGTGCTTTTTCTTCTGAAGAAATACTTTCTTTATTTGCTTGATCAAAAGAGAATGCAATATTTTTATTTTCGCAATAATCTTTTAATTCAAGAGCATATAGTGATGATTTTTCGTGCCACTGATGATCACCATGCCAAACACTAATAGACCAATTATGTAGTTTTTTTAGGTCATTAATTAGGGTTAATAAGGTCATTGAGTCTTGACCCCCGGAAACACTTATTAAAATATTTGATCCTTTGGGAATTAATATTTTTTTGGTAAGAATCTCCTTATGAAGCTGATGATGCCATGATGACCAATTTTTCTGAGTTAATTTTTTATCAGTCATTTTGTGTTGCTCAGATAATATTTTTTAAAAAATGCACTGTTTTACTAAAACAATGTCACAATCGGGTAATAAATTCATTAAGTAAATGAGACTGATTAATCTTTTGCCACAAAAAATCAAAGAAGAGTTAAGAAGCAAATCCTTACTCAAAGTTATTTCAGGATTGAACAATTTCGATGTTCAATCTGTGAAAATAATTGTTGAGGCTGCTTCATTAGGAGGTGCAGATCTTGTCGATATTGCTTGTAAACCTGACCTAGTTGATTTAGTACTTAAGAATTCAACACTACCCGTTTGTGTTAGTTCAGTAGTGCCTCAATCTTTTCAAGATTCTGTAAAAGCAGGAGCATCATTAATTGAAATAGGAAATTATGATACTTTTTATGAAAAAGGCATTAATTTTTCAGATAAAAAAGTTTTAAATATTACAAAAGAGACGAGGGATTTATTGCCTAATGTTCCTTTATCAGTAACTGTTCCTCATACTATGCCTATTGATAAACAAGTTGATCTTGCTATAAAGCTAGTGGAAGAAGGTGTTGACATTATTCAAACAGAAGGTGGCACCAGTTCTACTCCTTACTCTTCAGGAATTCAAGGCTTTTTTGAAAAATCAGTACCAACTCTTGCAGCTACCTATGCTATTCATCAAGAATTTAAGAAACAATCTCTGACTATACCAATCATGAGTGCCTCTGGATTAAGCCAAGTAACTTGTCCACTAGCAATATCCTCTGGAGCCTCAGCAGTTGGCGTTGGATCTGTAGTTAATAAATTAGATGATTTAATATCGATGATTGCGGTTGTTAGGGGCTTAAAAGAATCTTTGAAAAATTCAATAATTGGAGAAAAAATTTCTTAGTATAGCTATACCCTTTTGCTACTAGGTTGATGAACAACTATAAGCTTCAAGCTCCTTACGAACCAAATGGAGATCAACCAGAAGCTATTAAAAAATTAGTTAAAGGCGTCAATACTGGTAAAGAGTTTCAGACTCTTTTAGGGGCTACTGGAACTGGTAAAACATTTACTATTGCGAATGTAATTCAACAAACAGGAAGACCAGCACTTGTATTAGCCCATAACAAAACGTTAGCTGCACAACTATGTAATGAATTAAGGGAATTTTTCCCAAAAAATGCTGTTGAGTACTTCATCTCTTACTACGATTATTATCAACCTGAAGCTTATGTACCCGTAAGTGATACTTACATAGCCAAAACGGCTTCAATTAATGAAGAAATAGATATGCTTAGGCATTCTGCAACACGCTCATTATTTGAGAGAAAAGATGTAATTGTTGTAGCCTCAATAAGTTGTATTTATGGTCTTGGTATACCGAGTGAGTATTTAAAAGCTGCAGTTAAATTTGAAGTGGGAAAATCAATAAATCTACGTTCTTCTTTGAGGTCTCTCGTTGAAAATCAATATACTAGAAATGATATTGAAATTACTAGAGGTAGATTCAGAATTAAAGGTGATGTTTTAGAAATCGGTCCAGCTTATGAGGATCGATTAATTAGAATCGAATTATTTGGTGATGAAGTCGAAGCTATTAGATATGTTGACCCTACTACAGGAGAAATACTTGAAAGTTTGGAACAAGTTAGTGTTTACCCAGCAAAGCATTTTGTGACCCCAAAAGAAAGACTTGAGAGTGCAATAAGTGCAATTAGAGGTGAATTAAAAACTCAACTAGATAAATTTACATACGAAGGAAAATTATTAGAGGCTCAACGTCTAGAACAACGCACAAAATATGATTTAGAAATGCTCAAAGAGGTTGGTTATTGTAATGGAGTTGAGAATTATGCTCGTCATTTATCAGGCAGGGAGGAAGGTTCACCGCCAGAATGCTTAATAGATTATTTTCCCAAAGATTGGTTGTTGGTAGTTGATGAGAGTCATGTAACATGTCCTCAACTTCATGCGATGTACAACGGTGATCAATCTAGAAAAAAAGTTTTAATAGATCATGGTTTTAGATTGCCCAGTGCTGCAGATAATAGACCTTTAAAATGTGAAGAGTTTTGGGAAAAATCAAAACAGACATTATTTATAAGTGCAACTCCGGGTCAATGGGAATTAGATCAATGTGATGGTGAATTTATTGAGCAAGTTATAAGACCAACTGGGGTATTAGATCCTGTAATTGATGTTAGACCTAGTGAGGGCCAAATAGAAGATCTGTTATCTGAAATAAGAATTAGAGCTGAAAAGAATCAACGAGTGCTAGTGACAACACTTACTAAGAGAATGGCTGAAGATCTAACTGATTTTTTATCTGAAAATAAAGTAAGAGTTAGATATTTGCATTCCGAAATCCATTCAATTGAAAGAATTGAAATTATTCAAGACCTCAGAATGGGCGAATATGATGTTTTGGTAGGAGTTAATTTATTAAGAGAGGGACTTGATCTTCCTGAAGTATCCTTAGTTGCTATTTTAGATGCTGATAAAGAAGGTTTTCTTAGGGCTGAAAGGTCATTGATTCAAACAATAGGAAGAGCTGCAAGACATGTTGAAGGTGTTGCCTTGCTTTATGCAGATAACTTCACAGATTCAATGAAAAGAGCAATATCTGAAACTGACAGAAGAAGAACTATTCAAAAAAAATATAACCAAGTCAATGGCATTACTCCAAAACCTGCAGGCAAAAAAATAGAAAATTCAATATTATCTTTCCTAGAACTTTCCAGAAAGCTTGATGCTGGTGGTTTATCTAAAGATTTAATAAATATAGTTAATAACAAAACTGACGCAATTCTCAGTTCCAGTGATAATCAATGTTTGCTCGAAGAATTGCCCGACTTAATAGAAAAGTTAGAAATTAAAATGAAAGATGCTGCAAAAGAGTTAAATTTTGAAGAAGCAGCAAATTTGAGGGATAGAATCAAAAAATTAAGACAAAAATTGGCAAGAAATAATTAAAAAGAACTTATTTTTCTAATTCGAAATGATTATGAATCGCATTAACTGCTTTGTCACAATCTTTTTCTAAGACAATACATGAAGTCCTGATTTCACTAGTGGCAATCATTTCAATATTGATATTTTGGTCAGCCAATGCTCTAAATATTTTTCCAGCCGTTCCAACCTTAAATGCCATTCCTGCTCCTACAGTACTTACTTTGGCTATAGCAGGGCCATCTTCAATGTATGATCCGGGTAATTTTTTTGTTAAGGCCTCAAAAACGAAGTTAGCTTTTTCTCTATCTTGTTTATTCATTGTAAGACTAATATCCTTAGTTTTTAAAGAGGAAATTCTTTCAGACTGAACGATAGTATCGATGAGTAAATTATTTTCAGCTAATGCTAAACATATCGATGCTGCTACACCTGGACGATCAGGCAGTTTTCGAAAACTTACTTGAACTTGGTTTTTATCTAATGCAATTCCTCTTACTTCAGGTTGATCTTGTTTTTCATAGATTGGATTAACAAATATTTGTGTATCGGATAACTTAAATTTCTCAGCAACAAATCTAATAGCTTTTGGTATATTATTGATTTCAATTACACAGCTGACTTTAATTTCACTAGTAGCTATTAACCTGACATTTATATTCGCTTGAGATAAAGTATCAAATAAATCAGCTGAAACACTAGGTCTGCCCATAATGCCTGCTCCTTGAATACTCAATTTAGTCATGCTTGTTTTTAAGTTATATTCTCCTCCTAATTGACTAGTTATAAGTTCACATTGTTCTGCAGTCTTGTTAACTTCTAATTCACTAACAGTAAATGTAATATCGTTTTTATTTCCATCATTTGTCGCTTGTATTATTAAATCTACACTAATACTTGCTTCTGAAAGTTTTTCAAATATTTGTGCAGCAATCCCAGGCCTATCAGGAATATTTGAGAGACTGAATACTGCTTGGTTTTCTAATACCTCAAGACTATTGACTGTTTTTGTTAATTCTAAGCTTCCTCTTTTTAGCGGGAGAGGTTGGATTTGACTTTCTAGGAGAGTCCCACTTGAGTCACTTTGGCTTGATTTGACACACAATTTAATTCCATAATTGCGAGCAATTTCTACTGCTCTTGGATGCAGAACTGAAGCACCGACACTTGCAAGTTCAAGCATTTCCTCGCAGCTAATTTCATCTAAGAGTTTTGCATTAGGAACAATTCTTGGATCAGTAGTAAGAACCCCTGGAACGTCTGTATAAATTTCGCACTTCTCAGCTCCTAAAGCTGTTGATAAAGCTACTGCGGAAGTATCTGATCCACCTCTACCCAAAGTTGTAATTTCCATTGAACCCGTATGGCTTAATGTTGTTCCTTGAAACCCAGCCACTACAACTACAAAACCCTGATTTATATAATTTTGGATCCTTTCTGTTTTAATATCCAGAATTCTCGCTTTCCCATGAATTGATTCAGTAATAATTCCAACCTGGCTACCGGTCATTGAAATTGCCAATATTCCGCATTCGTTTAATGCCATTGAGAGAAGAGCTATGGTTACTTGCTCTCCAGTTGAGAGAAGCATATCCAATTCTCTTCGATTAGGATTTTTACTAATTGATTCCGCTAAACAATTTAAAT
>QCSV01000035.1 GCA_003211415.1 Prochlorococcus sp. AG-670-M15
CAAAGAAATCTAAACGTAACGTACCTAATGGTGTGGTACATATCCAAAGCACATTTAATAATACTATCGTCTCAATTACTGACACCTCTGGCCATGTAATTTCTTGGTCTTCTGCAGGCGCAAGTGGATTTAAAGGGGCTAGGAAAGGTACGCCATTTGCTGCTCAAACAGCTGCTGAAGCTGCAGCTAAAAGAGCACTTGATCAAGGTATGAGACAAATAGAAGTACTAGTTAGAGGGCCTGGCGCAGGTAGGGAAACGGCCATAAGAGCTTTACAAGTGGCCGGATTAGAAATAACTCTAATAAGAGATGTAACTCCATTACCTCATAATGGATGTAGAAGACCTAAACGGAGACGCGTTTAGGTCTTAACCATTCTCAACCCCCCCCCAAAAAAAAAACTCTTAACCTCATTATTTTCCGTGTTGCAATACCAGATTGACAGAATCGACCATCAAATAGCAGATGATCGCTCCCAAACAGGAACTTTTTTAATTGGCCCTCTTGAAAGGGGACAAGCCACCACTTTGGGTAATTCTCTTAGAAGAGTCCTTATGGGAGGACTTGAAGGGAGTGCAGTTACTGCAGTAAGAATAGCAGGAATTAATCATGAATATGCCACTATTCCTGGTGTTAGAGAAGATGTTTTAGATATTCTTCTCAATTGCAAGCAACTATCAATAAATAGCTCTAATTCAGAGCTCGAAATAGGTAGGTTAGTAGCTAGTGGTCCAATGGAGGTGAAGGCGAATGACATTCAATTCTCTTCTCAAGTTGAAATTGTTGATGGCGAAAAACCCATTGCGACTATCCAGGAGGGCCATAACTTAGAGTTGGAAATCCATGTTGAAAGAGGTGTTGGATATAGACCCGTAGATCGTAAGAGTGAAGAGACAACTGCTATTGATTTGCTTCAAATAGATGCTGTATTTATGCCGGTGAAGAGAGTGAATTTTACGATTGATGAAACCGCTGTCGCTGAAGGCGGTACAGGAAGAGAAAGATTAAAAATGGAAGTAGTAACAGATGGCTCAACAAGTCCTGATGATGCAATTGCTGAAGCTGCTAATCAGTTAATAGAACTCTTTCAACCCCTTGCTACTGTCACAATGGTTGAGGAAATTCCTGAGGAACCAGAACCATCTCCTGAAGCTCAAATTCCTCTCGAGGAACTAAACTTGTCCGTTAGAGCATATAATTGTTTGAAACGGGCGCAAGTTAACTCGGTTTCAGATTTAATGGGCTTCAGCTATGAAGATCTTCTTGAAATTAAGAACTTTGGCTCCAAATCTGCAGATGAGGTTATTGAAGCTCTCGAGCGTATAGGCATTTCTATCCCACAAAGCAGAACATCTGTTTAACAATTTTTAAAATTATGAGACACCAACTAAGAATTCCATTATTAAGTAAACCTGCTGACCAGAGGAAAGCACTTCTAAGAGGTTTAACTACACAATTAATTAGGGAAGGTAGGGTAACGACAACAAAAGCTAGAGCAAAAGCTTTAAGAAATGAAGCTGAAAGAATGATTTCGCTAGCCAAAGATGGAAGTTTGGCTTCTAGGAGAAGGGCTATTGGATATATCTATGATAAAAAATTAGTCCATTCTTTATTTGAAAAAGCAAAGGAAAGATATGGGGATAGAAATGGTGGTTATACTCGCATAGTCAGAACTGTATCTAGAAAAGGTGATAACGCTCAGATGGCCATAATCGAGCTTGTTTAAGTTAGATAATAAAAGGGGATTTATTAAAAAATAACTTTTGAAAAGAGTAGCTTTATTAGTCCAATATGATGGATCTCATTATTCAGGTTGGCAAAAACAAAAAAATGCAACTACTGTTCAAGAAATTTTAGACAGTGCCCTCTTAAAGATTACAAATCACAAAGTAAAGACTTTTGCAGCAGGAAGGACTGATGCTGGTGTTCATGCATCAGGTCAAGTAGTACACTTTGATGTTGATTGTGTTATTCCAGGAAATAGTTATTCTGATGTCTTAAATAGTATTTTACCCTCATCAATTAGGATCTTGGAATCAGTTGAGGTTAAAGATGGTTGGCATGCATGCTATTCAGCAATGTATAGACATTATCGATATGTCATCAATAACAGTAAATTACCTAATTTGTTCATCAATAATTGGTCATGGCATAGATATCAAAAAGTATTAGATGAAGTTTTAATGTTAAATGCATCCAAGACAATGGAAGGAGAACATGATTTTTTTGCTTTTCAGAAAAGTGGTAGTAATAGAAAAAACTCTATCACAAAAATAAAAAATATTGATATTAAAAGAGTAGAAGATTTAATCTTAGTTGATATTAAAGCTACTGGTTTTTTATATGGAATGGTGCGTTTAATTATTGGTCAACTAGTTTTAGTTGGAGAAAAAAAAATATCGCCAGAAATTTTTACAGATAGATGGGTAAACAAAAAGAAAAATGATGTTAAAGAATCTGCTCCAGCAAAGGGTTTATGTTTTGTAAATGCTGTTTATGAAAAAAATGTTTTTAAAAACATTAATAACAATGATTTTTTTCCTGTTTTCTTAATTAAGGGTTTTTCATAAGTAAAGTTTAAGTAAGCTAATTTTTTGTTTAATGATTTAAAACTGTTGTTTAATATTCCTCCGATAAGGTACAATTTAAAACTAACTTTAAATTTATTTGTATAAATTTGGTAAATGAATAAAACAATTACTCCATCCTTAGAAACCATTGAAAGAAATTGGTTTTTAGTTGACGCAAAAGATAAGACACTTGGAAGACTTGCTACAGAAATTGCAACTGTATTAAGAGGTAAGAATAAACCAACATTTACACCTCATTTAGATACTGGAGATTTTGTCATTGTAGTAAATGCCGAAAAAGTTGAGGTAACAGGTAAAAAAGCATCACAAAAGTTGTATAGGAGACATTCTGGAAGACCAGGAGGAATGAAAATTGAAAAATTTGAGTCTCTACAAGAAAGAATTCCTGAAAGAATCATCGAGCAAGCTGTTAAGGGTATGCTGCCACATAACTCTTTAGGAAGACAGCAATTTAAAAAACTAAAAGTTTATAAAGGTGCTGATCATCCTCATGCTGCTCAGAATCCTGTATTATTAAATAGTTAATTTATCAAAATGAATAGTCAAATAAAAAACAAAGCTGTTTATTGGGGAACTGGAAGAAGAAAAACTTCAGTTGCTAGAGTTCGCTTGATTCCAGGAAATGGACTAATAAAAATTAATGGTCGTTCTGGAGATGATTATTTAAACTTTAATCCTCAGCACTTAAATTCAATAAAAGCACCTTTGCAAACACTAGGCCTTGAGAATTCTTATGATATTCTAGTAAATGTTTTTGGTGGTGGATTGACAGGTCAAGCAGATGCTATAAAGCAAGGAGCAGCAAGAGCACTTTGCGAATTGTCTCCTGACAATAGGAAACCGCTAAAAACTGAAGGTCATCTCAGTAGAGATCCTAGAGCTAAGGAAAGAAGAAAATATGGTCTTAAAAAAGCAAGAAAAGCTCCTCAATTCTCCAAACGTTAAAGTAATTTAAATCATGCCAAAATCAGAAATACACCCAAAATGGTATCCAGATGCAAAAGTTATTTGTAATGGAGAAGTTGTAATGACAACTGGCTCAACGCAGCCTGAATTACATGTTGATGTATGGAGTGGTAATCATCCCTTTTTCACTGGAACGCAGAAGATTCTTGATACAGAAGGTAGGGTTGATAGGTTTATGAAAAAATATGGAATGGGTACAGCTAATTCAGCCACATCAAAAGAGCAAAAAGAAGAAAAAGATTCTAAAAAATAGAATTTTCAAAAATTAAGCACAATTTCAATTGGAATACTCAACATTAATTGCAAGGTTGAAAACTGCTTCAGAAAGTTTTGAAAATTTGGAAGTGCAACTTGCAGATCCAGATATAGCTAATGATCCAAAAAAATTAGAATCAATAGCAAGAGAAAGGTCAAAATTGGAACCTTTGGTGATTGATTTTAATAAGTTGCTTGATACTGATAAAGAAATCGAAGATTCAAAAAACCTACTAAAAGAGAATAGAAATGATAAAGAAATGGAATCTTTGATAAATGAGGAGTTAATAACTCTAGAAGAATCTAAGAGTGAACTGATTCAAAAAACCACTATCGCCTTATTGCCAAAAGACCCAAGAGATGAAAGAAGTGTAATGTTAGAAATCAGAGCCGGCGCTGGAGGTAACGAGGCTTGTATCTGGGCAGGTGATTTAGCAAGAATGTATGAAAGATATGGTCAAAAAATTGGATGGTCTGTAAAACCTGTTAGCGCTTCAGAGTCAGATATGGGTGGATTTAAGGAGTTAGTTATCTCTGTAAAGGGAGATTCTGTATATAGTCAACTTAAATTTGAGGCTGGTGTGCATAGAGTCCAAAGAGTTCCAGCTACTGAATCTCAAGGTAGAGTTCACACCTCTACTGCTACAGTGGCCGTTATGCCTGAGGCTGACCCTGTTGAGGTTAAAATTGATCCAACAGATCTAGAGGTTGGAACAGCAAGATCAGGAGGTGCAGGAGGACAAAATGTTAATAAGGTAGAGACGGCTATTGATCTTCTCCACAAGCCTACAGGAATAAGAGTTTTTTGTACTCAAGAGAGATCACAATTGCAAAATCGCGAACGAGCCATGGAAATTTTAAGAGCTAAATTGTATGAAATTCAATTAAAAGAAGCCAATGCAAAAGAGAGATCACAAAGGCTTTCCCAGGTTGGAACAGGGGATAGAAGTGAAAAAATCAGAACTTACAATTTTAAAGATAACAGGACAACTGATCATAGATTAGGTTCTAATTTTTCTCTTGAGCCAATTCTTGCTGGTCAATTAGAAGAAGTGATTAATGCATGCATAGCGAAAGAACAAAAAAGAATGATGGAAGATTTTAATAAAGAAGTAAATTAAGATTTTTTTATTAGATTGCAACCCCTATTACGTATTTGCTCCATTCTTTATGCCTGCCAGAGTCAATTTGTCTTGTAGCTTCAAAATTTAGATTACTTAATGGACGATAAGGCTTACGTTTTAAGGGCATATTCGCCTCTTCTGGGGTTCGATTACCTTTTTGTACATTACATCTGAGACATGCTGTAGTAACATTTTCCCAGTTATCTGTTCCACCTCTGCTTCTCGGTAAAACATGATCTATTGATAGGTCACTACCCCTATAGTTACAGTATTGGCAAGAATTATTATCTCTCAGAAGAATATTTTTTCTTGTTAATGAAACCTCTCTAAAAGGAACTTTGACGTAGTAACGAAGTCTTATAACTGTCGGCAACTTTTTCCCGCTATGTATTGAATATGTTTTATCTTCCTCTAAGCTTTCTGCTTTACCTTTAATCATCAAAATTACTGCTCTTCGCCAGGAAGTGATGTTTAAAGGTTCATATGATGCATTTAAAACTAGAGTCTGGCCCATGCCAAAATACAATTTACATGTCATGCTAACTGTATATTTCTATAAGCGCATATATTTGTGCAAAGTTAATGCAAAATAGTCAAAGAAATCAGTTATTTAATTTTGACAAATTTCCAAATTTTGAAAAAGATATAGATCTAAAACAAAGAGCATGGATTGAAGTTAGAGGTAAAGCAATAGAAACAAACGTAAGACAGTTAAGATCAAAATTAAGTAAAAATTGTCAATTTATGGCAGTCGTTAAAGCTGATGGATATGGACATGATGCGAAATTAGTATCAGAGTATGCTATCAAAGGTGGAGCATCTCAATTAGGTGTTGCCACATTAAATGAAGGCATTAAGCTTCGTTCTTCCGGAATTAAAAAACCAATACTTATCCTCGGAAATCTTTATACAAAAAAGGATCTTATTATATGTTTTAAAAATGATCTTATGCCAACTATCAGTAGTATAAGAGAATGTTTAATTTGCAATAACATTGGTAAGCACTTTGGATTGAAATTTCCCTTACATCTTAAAGTCGATACGGGAATGTCAAGATTAGGATTTGAAAACAATAAATTTGTGCAGCAATTTGAAAAAATAAAATCTTTTGACAATATTTCTATTGAGGGAATATATAGTCATTTATCATCTGCAGATGAACTCAACTCATTAGATCCAAAAAGTATTACACAATTACAAAGGCAGAAGTTTCAGGAATTATTAAAGCAAATTAATATTGATAGAAATAAAAATATCAAGATTCATTTGGCTAATTCAGCGGCAATGCTTCTTGATAAAATTTTCCATTTTCATATGGTACGTATTGGATTATCTATGTATGGATATAAACCTTTATCAAAATTAAATAAAAATTTATTGCTTAAACCAGCTTTATCTTTGAAGGTCAAAGTAGCTTTTATAAGAACTATTGATAAAGGTGTAAGTGTAAGTTATGGAGGTAAATTTGTAAGTTATAGAAAAACTAAGTTAGCTGTATTAAGTATTGGTTATGCAGATGGTGTACCAAGAAATCTTTCAGGCAAGATTAACGTTATCCATGATAATAAATTTTATCCTCAAGTTGGATCTATAACTATGGACCAAATGATGGTAGACATAACAGATTCTAATGAAATTAAAGTTGGCAGTACCATGGTATTACTAGGATCTGATGGAGATAAAACAATTTCTCCTATTGAATGGGCAAGAAAATCTAATACTATCCCTTGGGAAATTCTTTGTTCTTTTAAAAATAGATTACCGAAAGTTCAAGTAGATTAGACATTTCGATTAAATAAAAAATTTTGAATGTTTGCATAAAAATTGATAATGTATAAGAACTGGAGAGGTGGCTGAGTGGTTGAAAGCGGCTCCCTGCTAAGGAGTTACAGGAGGTAACTTTTGTCGAGGGTTCGAATCCCTCCCTCTCCGTGATTTATTTAGAAAATTTTTAATTAATATTTGTTTTAAAACAAGTCAAGATTAATATCTTTAATGTCATAAATAGAATTTAAAATCAAGTCAGCACCTGCATCTCTAAGATTTGTTTCGTAAGAATTACGTTCTTTCAATCGAGAATGTAAATGTAAATGAGGGGGAGCTATTCCGATACTTATGAATTTCTGAGATGGTATTTCCTTTCTAGCGTTTATAACTGTATTTATATCTGCAATAGTATCTCCTACATATGCAATCGGAATATTTGATTCGCCAAGTTTATCTCCAATAAGCTTTTTTGATAAGTTAATAAAACCTTTAGGATCAGGCTTGTCAGGGGCATCTCCCATAGATATTAATGGTGGTGATTTTAGTCCAAGTCTTTTTTCTAAAACAAATTTTGCAGAAGCAGACTCTGCACCACTAACAAAACCCCAGATTATTCCATTACCTTGAATTAAATCAAAAAACTTTTTATCAACTAATAACTCCTCATTTGTTATGTAACCAGACCAGTATTGACTATCTTTATTTGGATCTCCACCAAAGTAAAACTCTTCAAAACATTTTACTATCTCCTCTCTTGATGGAATTTTAAGGTTTAAGTTCTCTTTTTTTATAAATCTTTTTATAAGTTCTAGACTTAAATCCCAGTCATTATTCCAGATCCCTTCATTTTTAGCATTATCAATATCTATATAATCTGGCTCCCATCCGGAAAATTTGTAAACTGTTTTTTTTAATGAAAGTCTGTAACTATTTTCTACGCTACGGATTACCCCATCAATGTCAAACAAAATTAAACCAATATTTCTCAATTAATTTTCTTACATCATTACTATAAAAGATTAGTATTCTTATAAAGAAAAAGCAAAGAAAAACATTCTATTTATAAAATTATGGATTATCTAAACTTAATTTTGTAAATATCCTCTGGGAGTGATAAATATTTCGTCAACTAAGGTTGTTTGAGAATTCCCAATAATAATGATTGATAACATATCAATTTCTTTAAAAGGAATGTTGTTTAAAGTAAAAAATTTTTTGGTTTGATTTTCTCTCCCTACTTGCCTAGCTATTAAAACTGGAGTATCACCATGCCTAGATTGTAAACATATATCTATTACACTTTTTAGCTGCCAATTTCTTTCAATGGATTGAGGATTAAATAAAGCAATTACAAAGTCACCCACAAGAGCTCCTTCAATTCTTTTTTCTATTAAAGACCATGGAGTTAATTTATCGCTTAAGCTTACCGAACAAAAGTCATTCATTAGCGGAGCCCCACTAATCGCAGCAGCTAATTGAACACTACTTATACCTGGATGTACTTCAAAGTAAGGTCTATATTCTTTTTTGATTTTTTGAAGTAATTCTAAAAGTAAACCTGCCATTCCATAAAATCCAGATTCACCTGAAGAAATTAAAGCCACTTTTATTCCTTCCTCAGCTAGTTTAATTGCTTTACTGCATCTCTCTTTTTCTTCAGTAAGTTTACTTTCAATTAAAACTTGATCATTCCTTTTTAAGGGTTTTAATAAATCTAAATACATTTTGTATCCAATCCAAACAGTACATCTTGCAAGTGCTTTTCTTGCATTATTGGTTAAGAATGAGATATCACCAGGTCCACTTCCAATAATATGGATTTCACCATGGCTTGGATTATATTGATTTTTTGATTCTGCTATAGCAATAGTTACTGCCCCAGATTGATTTTTAAAAATTCTTTTTTCTTCTAATAATTTTGATTCTTCTCCTGCTGCGAGTAAGCAAGAGGCTTCTGCTACGGAAGGGGTGCCAATTTCATTTTGCACAACATTTGATGGATTTGGAACAATTATTTTTGAAAGATCTTCCTTACTAAAAAACTTTATAGGTAAGTTTTTTTCTTTAGCAAGTTCTATAATTCCTTTCTCATTTTTTTTAATATCAACAGTTGCAAATCCCGCAATTGATTGCTGTGATAAATTTCCTGACTCAAAAAAATTATTTAAAGAATTTGTTATTAATTCTTTACTTGTATTTCTTTCACATCCAATACCAACCCATAATACGGGCGGGTGCCAAGTTGTTTCATGATTTTCAAATATACTCACATAAAATGTTGAATCTGTTTTTTCAGTTTCTTTTTTATCAATTTTATTAATAATCTCAGCTGATTCTGAAGTTTTCCATAAGTTATTACCAGATAATTGTTTGCAAAATATTTCTTCGTTCTTAGCTTGTTTAATTACTAGTTTTGACCAATCGTTTATTTTGCCAGATCTTTTCCAACCCCATTGGTTCCCAAATGCATCAAGATTTAAGAGGCTTTGATCATTGGAATTATTAGTTTCTATAATTTCGCCACCAAGTAAATTAGCAATTTGAAATGCAATATTTTGCGTATTTGACTGATGTAAGCCAATTAAAGGAACTATCTTGGAACATTTGTTATCTATAACTATTACTCCTGGATCTTGATCTTTAGAGGTTAAAAATGAATTGATTATGCGTATTGATGCAGCAATTGAGCCTATAAAAATTATTAAATCTATCTCCGGCCATTTTTTTAGTAAGATTTCTCTAGGTTTTTGTATTTGAATAAGTTCATTTTCCTTCCCATCCTCTTTTGAAGAACCTGCAATATATATGTCTTTGACAAATTCGGTTTTTTTAAGCCTTTTTAAAATTTCTTTTGAATTATTAGATAGACCTATCGCAATGCCTTTCAAATTAGAAACTATTGATAGTAACTTTGAAATTATATCCTGTCGCTGAATTTTTAAAATTTTCTTTGAAATATAAAAAAAAATTTAAGATATTTATATAAATTTTGAGTAAAAATACCCATAATTTAGTCATAGACTAGAATTTAACAAAATATTCATATAGTAACAATCATTAGAACATTTGTTACGTTAATGCATAACGAAAGAATCTTTGCCTTATTATTTTTGAAACGAATATCTAAAGTTCTGAGGGATTCGTTTTCTTGAACATTATCATTAAAAATAGGTTCAAGATCCGATCAATCGGCTTTAATGTCAATTATTTTCGAGGTGCTAGATGACCATCAGCCCACCAGAAAGTGGAGAAAAAAACAAAAAAGTTTTGGAAGATCCTGTCAAGGCCGATCCAAGACCTATTGATTTTGCCAAATTAGATAAGCCAGGTTTCTGGTCAAGTAAATTATCTAAAGGTCCAAAAACTACAACTTGGATCTGGAATTTGCATGCTGATGCACATGATTTCGATGTGCATACAGGCGATGCTGAAGAAGCAACAAGAAAAATCTTTTCAGCTCATTTTGGACATCTTGCAGTCATTTTTATATGGATGAGTGCTGCATTTTTCCATGGAGCAAGATTTTCTAATTACTCAGGTTGGTTAGCTGATCCAACTCATGTAAAACCAGGAGCACAGCAAGTATGGGCAATCGTTGGTCAGGAAATGCTTAATGCTGACCTTGGTGCTAACTACAATGGCATTCAAATTAGTTCAGGAATATTCCACATGTGGCGAGCATGGGGAATCACTAATGAGAGTGAACTGATGGCTTTAGCAATAGGTGCTGTAGTAATGGCTGCACTTATGCTTCATGCTGGAATTTTTCATTATCATAAAGCAGCTCCAAAAATGGAGTGGTTCCAAGATATTGAGTCTATGCTTAACCACCATATAGCTGGTTTAGTAGGACTAGGATCTTTAGCATGGGCTGGCCATTGTATTCATATCGGAGCTCCTACCGCAGCTCTCTTAGATGCAATTGATGCAGGTTCTCCCTTAGTTATTAATGGAAAAGAAATAGCAACTATTGCAGATATGCCTATGCCGCATCAACTCTGCGATCCACAAATTATCGGTCAGATATTTCCAGGATTAGCAAGCGGTACAGGTAATTTCTTCAGTTTAAATTGGTTAGCTTTCTCAGACTTCCTTACTTTCAAAGGTGGACTTAACCCAGTGACAGGAAGCTTGTGGATGACTGATGTTTCACATCATCATTTAGCTTTTGGTGTAATAGCAATAATTGGTGGTCATATGTACAGAACCAATTACGGTATTGGTCATAGTATGAAAGAAATATTAGATTCACAACAAGGAGACCCAATATTATTCCCTGCACCTAAAGGTCATCAAGGTCTTTTTGAGTTCATGGCAGAAAGTAGACATGCTCAGCTATCTGTAAACCTAGCGATGCTTGGATCAATAAGTATACTTGTATCTCATCACATGTATGCGATGCCTCCATATCCTTACATAGCTACTGACTATATGACAGTTCTTGGATTATTTACCCATCACATGTGGATAGGTGGATTATTCATAGTAGGAGCAGGTGCGCATGCTGGAATTGCAATGGTTAGAGATTACGATCCAGCAAAACATATTGATAATGTATTAGACAGAATTCTTAAGGCAAGAGATGCTTTAATCAGTCACTTGAACTGGGTATGTATGTGGTTAGGATTCCATAGTTTTGGACTCTATATTCATAACGATACTATGAGAGCTTTGGGTCGACCCCAAGATATGTTTAGTGATTCTGCAATCCAACTTCAGCCAATCTTTGCTCAATGGGTACAGAGTATTCAAGCATCTGCTGTTGGAACTTCTCTGTTAGCAGGTACTCCAGAAGCTTTACCTCACAAAGCGTTAAGTGAAGTTTTTAATGGAAGTTTAGTAGAAGTTGGCGGAAAGGTAGCTATAGCGCCAATTCCATTAGGTACAGCTGATTTAATGATTCATCATATTCATGCTTTCCAAATCCATGTAACTGTTTTGATACTTCTTAAAGGAGTACTTTATGCAAGAAGTTCAAGGTTGATTCCTGATAAAGCTTCTTTAGGATTTAGATTCCCTTGTGATGGTCCTGGAAGAGGTGGTACATGTCAAGTTTCTTCATGGGATCACGTTTTCTTGGCTCTTTTCTGGATGTATAACTGTTTATCAATAGTTATTTTCCACTTCTCTTGGAAAATGCAGAGTGATGTTTGGGGACTAACTGGTGGTAATTTTGCACAAAGTTCAATTACTATCAATGGTTGGTTAAGAGATTTCCTCTGGGCTCAAGCTTCTCAAGTATTAACAAGCTATGGTCAATCAATAAGCATGTACGGTTTGATGTTCTTGGGAGCTCACTTTATATGGGCATTCAGTTTAATGTTCCTCTTCAGCGGAAGAGGATATTGGCAAGAATTGTTCGAATCAATTGTTTGGGCACACAATAAACTAAAGGTTGCACCAACCATTCAACCTCGAGCTCTATCTATTACTCAGGGACGTGCAGTAGGTGTTACACACTTCCTTGTAGGTGGTATTGCTACCACATGGGCCTTCTTCCATGCTCGCCTTTTCGGGCTGGGCTAATAACCTGAACTTCACCTTTTTAATTCAATGGCAACAAAATTTCCATCATTTAACCAGGGTCTAGCTCAGGACCCCACAACCCGACGAATATGGTACGGAATAGCTACCGCTCATGACTTTGAAAGTCATGATGGTATGACTGAAGAAAAACTTTATCAGAAGCTATTCTCTACACATTTTGGACATCTAGCAATAATCGCTCTCTGGGTAGCTGGTAATTTATTTCATATTGCTTGGCAGGGTAACTTTGAGCAATTCGTACTTGATCCAACTCATGTCCGCCCTATAGCTCATGCTATTTGGGACCCTCATTTTGGATCTGGCATCACAGAAGCAATGACACAAGCTGGAGCAAGCGGTCCAGTAAACATTGCTTATTCAGGTCTCTACCATTGGTGGTACACAATTGGAATGAGAACTAACGAGCAACTCTTCCAAGCATCAATATTTATGAGTATTCTTGCTTGTTGGACTTTATTTGCAGGTTGGTTACACTTACAACCAAAATTCAGACCTTCTCTAGCCTGGTTTAAAAATGCAGAGTCAAGATTAAATCATCACTTAGCTGTTTTATTTGGTTTTAGTAGTATCGCTTGGACAGGTCATTTAGTTCATGTTGCAATACCTGAATCAAGAGGTCAGCATGTAGGCTGGGATAACTGGTTAACAGTACTTCCACACCCTGCGGGATTAGCTCCTTTCTTTACTTTAAACTGGGGAGCATATGCACAAAATCCTGACTCTTTAGATCAAGTATTTGGAACAGCTGAAGGAGCTGGAACAGCAATCTTTACTTTCTTAGGAGGTCTTCATCCTCAAAGTGAAGCATTATGGCTTACTGATATTGCTCATCACCATATTGCAATTGGAACAGTTTTTGTAATTGCTGGTCACATGTATAGAAATACTTTTGGCATAGGGCATAGCCTCAAAGAAATTACAGAAGCTCATAATACTAGACACCCAAATGATCCTCATAAAGGTAGTTTCGGAATTAATCATGATGGTATATATGAAACTGTAAATAACTCACTACATTTTCAACTTGGACTAGCATTAGCATCACTTGGAGTAGCAACTTCTCT
>QCSV01000036.1 GCA_003211415.1 Prochlorococcus sp. AG-670-M15
TTCTAGCTTTTAGAGCAAGACTCTTATATCAGAAACTACTTGATAAAGGATTTAGACTGGTTGAATAAAAAGATCTAATTTAATAAGCATAAATCCTCGAAAACAAATTTTTGTGTTTCTTCTTCTTGATTTTCGTTGAAGTATTTTATTGTCCTCGAATTTAATATCCAATAATCGTCTTTACCCATATTTAGAAATTCATCCTCGTATTCCAATTTTTGAGAATTTGTCTTAAGAGTATCTGGATCAATTTGTTGACTACTGTACTTTTTACTGAGGGATCCAATTCCTGTATCTAAAAATTCTTCAACAAAAATTTCTATTATAGTTCCATGAATTTTTCGGTAGACCATATTAATAAGGTTATTTTTAACTCTATATTTATCACCTTGATTCTTACCTGAAACACTCATTTCAATCCCACTTTCAGAATTCTTAAGTAAATTAAACTTATTTTCTGAATGCACTGATTCAAATTCTCTCTTTACCCTATGTATACATACTTCAAATAACTGAGAGGCAATACTTTTAACAACTTTTTCATCTTCTATTTTTTGAATATTAGGTTTAAAGTCTTTACCTAATACGAAGTCCCCTTTGTGAATACTATTATTAGTCAAGAAAATACATTTACCTTGGTAACCATGAAAATCATTCTTCCAGGTGTAGCGATTTTCATAAGCCTTTTTAAAAATCTCCTTACAATTAATTTCTTGTAGATTATCCATTAATTTTTTGAATATCATAATTAATTCTACAAAAAAAAACCTCCCTATTAGAGGAGAGGTCTTTTTTTAGATCAAACTAGTTTTGAGTAATTTTTGTATTTTCAATATTGTCAAAAGCTTGACCAATTTTCTTAAAGTCAAATCCCATTGCTCTTAATGCGTGCCAAAGATGACCTTGTAAGAAAAAGAAACCCAAATAAAAATGAGTATTAGCGAGCCAAGCTCTTGAGCTATATGCTCCTGAACCTAAATCTACTGTATCAGTAAAATAAGGGGCGAATTCAAATTGAAGCTTTAAGGGTTCTCCATATAGATCAACTGGATATATGGTTGTATTTGAAGCACACCAAAAAGCAGCAACAAAAGCCATATAAGAAACACCAACAACTGAGTATGACAAAATTGCCTCAGCGCCGAGTAGTCCTTTTCCTTTAAATTCGGTATATTCTCCAAATTGTTTAGTACAAATATGGAAAACACCTCCAATTATCTCTAGGAATGCTAGAAAAGCATGCCCCCCCATAACGTCTTCTAGGCTATCTATTTTTAAAAAATCAAATTGATGATTCCAGATAGCTGCAATATCTAAATTGTAAATAACTTGTCTTGTAGATCCTATTGCTGGGTCGTAAATTCCATGAATACGAGCCCATTCAACGAACATGATTGCTCCAAGCCCAAGAAAGATTAGATGATGACCAAGAATAAAAGTTAACTTATCTGGGTCATCCCATTCGAAATCAAATTTTTGTGGCTTACTATTTTCTGGGTAGTCTCCAAGATCACCTGCAAATTTGTTGGAATGTAATAATCCCCCAGCACCCAATACTGCTGAAAAAATTAGATGTAATGTGCAAATTACAACAATTCCATATGGTTCTGTAATAACACCATTTTCAACGCCACCAATTCCAATACCCGCTAGATGAGGCAAAACGATTGCTTTCTGCGCACCCATTGGAATACTGGCGTCGTAACGAGCCAATTCAAATAATCCAAAAGCTCCTGCCCAGAACATCATTAGGCCTGCATGGGCAGCATGAGCAGCTATGAATTTACCTGAACGACCAACAACACCAGAATTCCCTGCGTACCAGTCATAGGTGACATCAGATTTTCCGTAAGTTTGTAACACTTGATTTAAGTAAACAGCAAATTGAGCATATTGCTTATCAGTATTGTTTTTACATGTTCTTTACAGATTTAATTACTTATGTAAAAAAAACATATTGTAAAAGAACAAATGTTACAAACTAGGGTAGTAATATCTGAGAAAGCTTACGCCAAAGAAGGAATTTCACCCTTAAGCTGAGAGGCCCATGTTTCAAGACGAGAATCGGTCAAATCAGACTCACTATCCTCATCAAGAGGTAATCCACAAAAGCTTTCTCCAATAACACTTTTAGACTCATCAAAAGTATAAGAAGATTTATCTACGTAACCGACCATTTCGGCGCCTGCTTTTGTGAAGTAGCTATGAAGCTCTTCCATTGCATCACAATAGTTTTCTGTATATGTAGAAGAATCTCCTAAACCAAAAATTGCAACTTTTTTTCCTGATAAACTTAGTTCACCAATATCCTCTAAGATTGAATCCCATGCAGTTCCAGATCTTTCTTCATCGGCACCAGTATTCCAAGTAGGTATACCGCAGATAATTCCATCAAGACCTTCAAATTCTGAAAGATCATCCACATCAGATACATCTTTAGGGGCTTCTGCTGAAGAGATAAAGTTGTGAAGACGATCAGCTACGTCTTCAGTTTTTCCAGTTGTAGTTGCGTAATAAATTCCTACAGTCATAACTTCAAAATGTTTACATTAAAATAATAAAATCTAAAAACGCTAAATTAATTTCTTTAAAAACTTTTTCATGTAAAATTTTATACTAATCAAGGTATGAAAATTTTTTTGTGAATAATTTATAAAACATTTAAACCATCGTGACTGATAAATTTCAAAATGATATTAAGAATCTTATTGAAGAATTTAAATTTAATGGGCATAAAAAATTTAAATTAATTGTATTATTTGGTTTATTGGGAGATTTTGATAGCTTTGAATATGCAATAAATTTAAAAAATTTTATCGATAATCATCAAGATAAAAATTTAGATATTTTTGCTATTGCTATTGGCAACCAAAATGGGAAGCAAAAATTCTGTAAATTTACTGGCTTTCAAGAAGAAAATTTAATAGTTGTTTCTGATAATCAAATCCACAATAATCTAGAGGTCTCAAGAGGATTAGATATTGGTTTAGGAGGTTGGATCAATATGCTTTTGATGCTATCAGGGATAAATTCTTTTAAAACAATTAAAGAAGTTATTAGAGGTTATACTGGAGACCAAAAAGCAAAGCAAATTTATTCAGAATTTGACAAAATTGATGTTTTAAAATTTCTAAAATTTTCAGGTAATTCTTTTAAACAGGTTTTTGGGAATGGTTATTTGAGACCATTTGAATTAGCAACATTTAGATTAAACAATATGAATGAAATAATCCAAAATTGGAGTGATTATATTCTTAATGAAAAATACCTTCCTCAAAGAGGGGCTTCTTTTGTAATAAACAAAAAAAATCAAGTTATCTATAAATTCTTTTCAAATGATGTACTTGGATATTCCTCAAACATGAGGGATCCCTTAGGATTTTTGAATGATTTAATTGAAGAATAGTTTTTAAATTTTTTTTATGAATGTAGATATATTTGGATATTTTGCAGCGATTTTAACAACAGCGGCATTCCTACCTCAATTAATAAAAACCTTGAAAACAAAAAAGGCCGATGATGTTTCTTTGACAACATTAGTAATGTTTATTATCGGTGTTTTATCTTGGATTATTTACGGTTATAAAATTTCTTCTACACCAATATTGATAGCAAATTTAATTACTCTGATCTTAAATTTATTGATATTAATCTCTAAAATTTATTTTTCAAAAAACTGAAATGAGTAAAATTTTTTTCAAAAGTAATAAACTTTAGATTTATTACTTAAATCTTGATTAAGATAGAACAAAAATTTACTGATCTTGAAAACTTCAAAATGCTGGGTTTGGTTTAAAGGAAGCCTTAACAATGGTGGATATTGGAAAGAAGGTTTTACATGTACTTTTGATGAGAAACCAGGAGTTATAATAGAAAGTCCTGCTTACGTAACTTGTCGGGTTCCTACTTGGAGAGTTTTGACTAAAGAACCAGAAAATTTATATAAATCTCCTCTAATTCCTGACAAAGCAATCTGGAAAATAATTTAAATTCTCAATTCATAATAAAAAACTTTTTGACTGCACTACGGCGAGTTAGTATTGCTTTAATAAATATTTAATTAATACCATCTATTCTCTTTTTATAAATATTATCCCTTTTTTAATCTTTGGTTTTCTTCTAGGGAAAAAGAAACCAAAGATTTCAAAATATATAGCAAGACCTCTAATAAGATTTGGCATTCCATTAAGTGTAATGGGTCTCCTATTAAAGGAAGGTATAGATATAAATCTAATTAAAAGTGCATTTTTAGCATTCTCTATAATTGGATTTTTAATAACTTTAATAAATATAATCCCAATATTTAAGAAGAGTCTTCCAAATTACACATTGCAGCTAGCAGGGCTAATAGGTAATACATCATTTCTTGGAATACCAATTGCGCTAGCTCTTCTACCTTCAACAACTATAAATTTCACTATTGGATTTGATTTAGGAACAACACTTTTCGCTTGGATATTTGGACCTTTTTTTCTTCAAGAAAAATCCAACAGCAATAACATCCCAAACATCAAAGGACTATTAAATGCATTGATAAATAGCCCTGCATCAAGAGGGATTATTGGCGTACTTCTTGCATATCTTTTTCAAATAGATGAAATTTTAGGCAATTATCTTTGGATCCCGGCAAGAATAGTTATTGCTTTGGCAATAATAATTGTGGGAACAAGGCTTGGAATAATCACAAATCAAAATGAGAAGATTTTGGATCTAAATGAAGAAATTAAATTTTCAATTTTATTAAAGTTATTTATTCTTCCCTTTATTGTTTTTTTAGAATGCAAAATCTTAAATTTTAACTTCTATCAATCATCTGCAGTAATTCTTCAGGCAGCAACCCCAACGGCAATATCCACAATATTAATGGCAGAGGCTTATGGCGTGAAACAAAAAATAGCTTCAAAAATTCTTTTTACTGCAACCTTAATTTCAATAATTACAATTCCTCTATTAAAAATATTTATGAATTTATTTACTCAAACAATTTAAATGAATGACTTGTATTTGGGTGCATGATTAATGAATATTGTAAAGATTATATCCTGATAACTAAATAATGTCTTAAGATTTAGTGTATGAAGTCAGCAAACCCTGAAAATGAATATATCCCTTTAGATCTAAGGATTTCTGTGAGGAGGGATACTCTAAGGCTTATCTCAGAGATGGCTCAAGATATGGGAATAAGCATTAATGAAGTTTTTAGTTTTTTAGCTGAAGATTCTGTCATCGATCTCGAATTAATGGAAGATTTGAATAAAATTAATATCCCAAGCAAGTGCAGCATTGATGATTTAAAAAATGCTCTTCTTAAAAAAAGACTTTGTTAAAATTTTTCAACTTTTCTATTTTCCCAGTCAGATTTATAACCACTTTTAACTAAAAATCTCGAATATTTATTTAAATCACTTTTTTGAATTCGCCATAAATTATAAATCCCAAATTTGCCCAATTTTTGATGATTAATTTTTGACCATTGCTTTAGGCGGGTAGAGTATTCATCTATCACGACCAATAGAGATTTGTATTCATAATCAGGTTGATCCTCATAATTCTCTCTCCTATCAGTATTTAGCCTTTCTGACAGATTAATTAATCCCTCTTCAGTGTTGGGTTCATAAAAAACTATTTGTCTCGAATAATAATGTAATGAAGGTTTTCTTATCCCGATCATTGCTAAAGTTTCCCTTCCCTGGCGAATATCTAAAATTAATTTTGAGATATTCCTTAAAGGTAATTGCCTTGAAGTATCTGCTAATTTTGTAATAGGCGACATCAAATAAGATTGTCCAATTAAAAGTAAAATTTGAAGACAAAGAAGGATATTTTTAGATTGTAAAGAAAATAAAATTATTGCAAGAAGGGTAAATGAAGAGAAGAACAATTTAGCTTTGAAAATAATCCCAGAGCTTATAAGTTCGGATGCAAGATTAGGCATTTCAGGATCATTTATTAAACTTAACCAACTATTTGAGAAAAAGAATGCCATTGAAACGCCAAACAAAATAAAAATATTAAAAATCCATAAATATAGATAACTTTTCATTGAATTTTTTAAGTTTATAAAACTATTACTAATTAAGATTGCGGCAGCGGGAATTGCTGGTAGCCAATAGCTTGGTAGTTTTGTAGCAGAGAGACTAAAGAAGATTAAAACAGATGTTAACCAACATAGAGAATAGGTATAAAGAGTTTCAGTAATATTGCAACTTTCTTTTGAACTTTTCAAGAAATCCTTAAAGGCCTTGAATATCCCGTGATACAAAAAAGGAGTGAATGGTAATGAAGCCAAAATCATTATGTAAAGAAAAAACCAAACTGGCTCTGCATGATTATTTACAACTGAGGTATATCTTTGAAAATTATGATAACCAAAAAAATTATCCCAAAAAGGCTTTCCCTCTTTTAGAAGTTCTAATATGTACCATGGAAGACTGATAAGTATTGTTATTAAAAAACCTTTCTTAGGGTTTATTTTACTGAGCAACGTTTTCCAATTCTTCTGACAAAACAAGAAAGACGTAATAGTCAATAATGCCAAAACAAATGCAACAGGTCCTTTAACTAAAATTGCAAAACCTAAAAATACCCAAGCTGAAATGCATTGATCATTATTTTCACTTGCCATTCTTCTCCAAAATAAAAGCAGGCTAATCCCTAAGGTTCCAGTTAAAAGGGCATCACTCACGGCGGTTCTACTCCAAATTATTATTAATGGGGAAAGAGCAAAGCCTAATGATGCAACTATTGGAGTGAGGAATTGCCTATCACTATTCTGTGGCCAACAAAACAACGTATCACCAATCATCAACATTAAAAATAATGAAGCCAAAGCTGAAGGTAGTCTTGCTGAGAGAGTCCCGAGACTATCCCAAATCTCGTTTTTCGGTAATGAGTAAAAAAAACCCATTAGCCAATATATCAGTGGAGGCTTATCAAAACGGAATATTCCATTGACTTTTGGAGTTAACCAATCACCAGATTCACTCATTGCCCGTGCTGCAGCGGCAAATAAAGGTGGAGTTTCATCCACCAATCCTGTATTGCCTAAACCTAAGATAAATATGATGAGCCCACAAACTAAAACTATAAATAAGGTCATAAACCTTTTTTTTGAGTTAAGAAGAATCATTAAATATTATTTATATTCATGCATTACCTTATTAAGCCAGTTCACAACCTTGCTAGCAAATATATCTGCGGAGGCATTTTTTTCTACCCATTCTCTACATTTCTGACGCTTTATTTTTTCAATAATCTCTACATAAGAAAGCATATTTTTTTTATCATCAGGATCCGCAAGATAACCTGTTTGGCCATGCTGAATAATTTCACTAGGTCCTCCCCTTTTATAAGCTACGACAGGCACCCCACAGGCTAAAGCTTCAACAATAACGTTCCCATATGCCTCATTCCATTTCGGAGTATTTAGCAACCCTCTGCATTTACCAAGTTCTTTTTGTAATTCATCGGTTGATAAAAACCCCATCCAATCTATAGCTTCTTGAGGGAATGATTTTTCTATCTTTGAGGCATACATCTCATCTTCTATAAATCCCCAAACTTTTAATTTTTCGCCAAGTTGATTTGCCACATAAACTGCATCTTCCAAACCTTTCTCAGGAGCAACTCTTCCAACCCATGCCAAGGGTCCCTTAACTGAATCTTGAAAAATATAATTATCTAAATTAAACCCATTTCCAATAATTGTTGGGTTTTTTATGAATGGATAATCACTAGCTTGCATTTTTGAATGAAAAGCAAAATTATTTGGATATTTATCATATACCTTACAGATTAAATTACTAATTACAGAACTTTCAGAACCCATACTAATAATATGTGCTATGGGTAACTCTAAATTTAGAGTCATCCAGATAGGCAGCCAATCATAGGACATGTTCAACAATATATCTGCATGTTTAGCGATATCTAATCCCTTTTCAAGCATTCCTACTAAAAGAGAATTGTCTGGGATACTCACGGGAGAATTATAATTTTGATGCTGCCAACTAATTTGATCTTCACCTTCCACAAAATGTAATTTTGCTTTTAAATTACTTTTGTGTAACTTAGAATTTTTTGGAGCCACAACCTCAACGGAATGACCTAAAGAAATTAAACCTGAAACTAAAGAATTTAAAGTTAATTCAACTCCCCCACCTTTACCACTCCCTAAAAACCCTATTGGAGTACTAATTAAGACTATTCTCATTATAAAACTTTTTACAAAAAGATACTAATTAAATAGTAGTATCAGAAAATTTATTTTCCCATAAACTCTTTCTCTGGCTAACAAAAAATACCGAGATAAGAACAAACACCACTCCTATCCACTGCACAATAGTGAGTCTTTCATCTAACCAAACACCTCCACTGAGAAGAGCAAATACAGGTGTTAAAAATGCAAGAGTACTAAATCCAGTAATTTCTTTATTATTAGCAAAGTAGAAAAACAATCCATACGCTATTGCTCCTCCAAAAATACTTGCAAATGACATAAGTCCCCAATCAAATATTGACCAATCTGGAATTATTGTGAAATTTGATTGTAAGCAGTGTTTAATAATTAAGGGCAAACTCCCTAAAACCATATGCCAACCTGTAACTGCAACTGGATCACTTTTAGTACAAGTGAATCTAATTAAAATTGTTCCTAATGCCATAGCGAGAGAAGCTGCAAGCATCCAAAGTTCTCCAAAATTAAAAGCAACATCATTTATAGAGTTATCAGACATCAACCACAAATTTCCTAAAAATTCTTGTGGAACTCCTAAAAATATTATTCCTCCCAAGCCAAAAAGTAGTCCTAACCATCCTATTGGATTAATTAAATTCCCAAAAATTGCCCTTGCTAAAATAGCTACCAAAAGCGGTTGAGAATCAATTAAGACAGAACCTAAACCTGCTCCAGTTTTTTCAATACCATAAGTTAAAAACAACTGAAAAAAAGTGGCGTCGACAATCGTAAAAACAAAAAACCACTTCAAATCGCACTTATAAATTTTTAAATCTCTTTTAAACAAATATGTTGTTATTAGAACAAGAATCCCTGCAGGAAGTAATCTTAAAGAAGCCACAAACTCAGGCCCAGCACTAGATACTAAAGGAGTCATTGCCGCCATTGAAGTACCCCAAAGTGCAAAAGGGAGTAACATTAAAAACCAATTTAAGATTGAATTCATTAGGTCTGCTGATAGTCTTTTTAAAGTAGTTTTATGAATTTACCTTAAAAGAATGATTTGGCCTTTTAGACGAAAGTCAAAAAAAAGAATGGCTCGTATAGAAATTGATGAGCCTATTACAAGTTCAACAAGAGTTTCTGTCCTTAAAGCTCTTAAACAAATTGAGGATAGAGAATTTCCTGCTTTAATCGTGAGAATTGATTCTCCAGGGGGTACTGTTGGAGATAGCCAAGAAATATATTCTGCTATTAAAAGACTAAAAGATAAAGGATGTAAAGTCATTGCTAGTTTTGGGAACATCTCTGCATCAGGAGGTGTTTACATTGGTGTTGCATCTGACAAAATAGTTGCGAATCCAGGCACAATTACAGGATCTATTGGTGTGATTATAAGAGGAAATAATTTATCTGAATTATTAGATAAAATTGGCATTAAATTTGAAACTGTTAAAAGCGGTGTATTTAAAGACATACTTTCTCCAGATAAACCACTTAGTGAAGAAGGCAGAGGTCTACTTCAAGGATTGATAGATGAAAGTTACAAACAATTTACTGAAGCTGTTTCTGAAGGGAGGAATTTACCTGTTGAAGAAGTAAGAAAATTTGCTGATGGAAGAATTTTCACTGGAACACAAGCACTCGAACTTGGTCTTGTTGATAAAGTTGGAGATGAATTTGTAGCAAGAGAACTAGCTGCAGAAATGGTGAATATTGATCCTAAAATTCAGCCCTTAACATTTGGGAAGAAGAAGAAGAAAATACTTGGACTAATTCCTGGAAGTAGAATGATTGAGAAAATTATCAATAATATCTTTTTTGAGTTTGACTCGTCTAATAAAGTACTTTGGTTATACAAACCTTAAATCGATATGGATTAAAAAATGAAAGATGATTATAAAATTACATTTATTCGTGGTGCTACAACTGCATCTGGTAATTCTGTTAAAGAAATAGAAGCTGCCGTAGTGGAATTAATTGATGAATTAATTTCACGAAACAATCTAATTAAAACGAACATACTATCCATTACATTCACAGCGACAAAAGATTTAAATGCATGTTTCCCAGCTTCAATTGCAAGGAAATTTAATGGACTTGATTCAGTTGCTTTTTTAGACTGCCAACAGATGCATGTATCCAATGATGTTGATTTTTGTATAAGAATAATGGCTCAAGTTTTATTGCCGCCTAATAATCCAATAAAGCACCCTTATTTAAAAGGCGCTGCAAAATTAAGGACAGATAGATGTTAACCTTAGTGAAATTATTTTTCTGCTTTTAATTTGAATAGCACGAATTCAACCTTTAAATTCCATTCACTTAATGTTAAAAATCACAAAGAAACTTACTTTAAATCTTAAATTTTTAAGATTTTTTATAATCCCTACAATTTTAGTTTTAACTCCTTTTTATAACATCCAAGATGTTAAAGCAGGGTTAGAATTTCAGTGGGATCAAGACTCTGCGTATAGAAGATTAAAGTGGTTTCAAAAAGAAGATAAAAAGAAATTTAGAAATACAATTTATTTTTTCTTGAGGCCAGCTGATAGAAGAAGTGATCTCTTGAAAATTAATCTAGCAATCCCTAAAACCTTTAAATCCACTTTGAAAAACGAAAAAATTAGTTTTTGCAAGGTAAGAATTGGAGGTTTTGAGAATAGAACAAAATGTTTAGAAGATATTCCAGCTGATATAGAAATTACTACTGATGAATCAGGCTTACGTTCAGTCGATATTTACCCCTACAGCCCAATTCCTTCAAATAAAGATAATTATGCAATTGTCTTAAAAGTCTTTAATCCCAAAAAATCAGGTTTATATCAATTTCATTCATATGGGCAACCCAA
>QCSV01000037.1 GCA_003211415.1 Prochlorococcus sp. AG-670-M15
TAAAGGTAAATTCCAAAGAAAAGGCTACGGCTCTAAGTTACTTCAAAAATTAGAAGATGAAGCAAAGAAAGAAGGTTTAGATTCTCTTTATACTGAAGCGAGCTTAATAAGTTATGCATTATTTCTTAAAAATGAATGGAAAATTATACGTAAAGAAAAAGTCATTATAAATAACATTTTTTTTGAAAGATATAAAATGACTAAAATTATAAAAATTAATTAATTAATAATGTCTGGCAAAAGCAAGGGATTAATTCTGATTCAAAGGGTTCTAATTTGGGCTTTATACTTTTTTTCAGGATTTATACTTTATTCAAACCAAGGTATATTGCCTTCATTGATAATTACTTTCTCAAGAATTATTTATCCATTATCTATTTTTTGGTTACAAATAAGAATTAAAAAAAGAACCAATTTTCTGCCTATTGATTCAAAAATGACAACTTCGCAATTGTGGTTCAATTTATTACCCGTCATTGCATCTCTATTAACTGTAATTTTTTCTTTAACTAATTCTTTCTTATATATCCTAGGAAAATTTATTAACTCTTAAATAAATTATTTATTATTTATTAGCCTTAGAAATTTCTCTTTTAAAAAACATAATGTAAAGAAATTTGCCTTTTAAATAAATTTGTTTAAATTTTAAATAGAGATCAATAAAATCATGAAAAATATTTCATTAAAGGGAAATATTAATTTTGATAAAAAAAAAGATATAAATGATTATGAATTATTCTCTTTAAAATTTACAGATAGTTTATATAAAAAAGATATTGGAAAATTCCTTGAGACTCTATCTTCTCACTTTATTTAGGAGAATATTTTTTTTCTGATCTTCAAATTCAAACAGTCCCATTAATAAATGAGTATTTGAGGGATAATAAGAAAAACTTTAAGAACACTCCAATGCAATTATTTCTTGCTGACTGCCAATTCTCAGATATTGAGAATCAAGTGAAAGCTTATCAATTATTTGTAGAAGCTTGGGAAAACGGTGAAATTGCAAAATCAGATAAAACAGATAAATTTGAGATGTTATTTAGAGTTCATGCTCCAGGAGAGGGAAGAGTAGTTTGTTTATGTAAGGCAGAGAGTGATAAAGAAATTTTCGAGCATTTTGCTCCATGGAGAGCCAAATTTGGCATTCATATGGAATTTACACCTGTAATAAGTTGTCAAAATGTTGTTGATTACCATAAAGATTTGTTCAAAACTTTAGGGTAACTAGCTTAAATCTAAAATTTATTGTGATTAAACCTTTTTCCAATCTTAATTATAAAAAAAAAGATAGAAATTTTCCTTCTTCAAAAAATAAACTTAGTAAAGAAGAAAACGTCAAATCTAAACCATTAATAATATTTGGATTTATAATTTCATTAACTTCAATCTTTTTACTTTTATTCACCATTAATAATAAATTTGGATGATATATGAGTAATTAGGACTATTACCTAGGAACAAATATGTTCTATTATTAGTTAAAAATAACTATCTAAATGGCGTTTAACGAAGGGGGGATGGCATCGGGCCTTCTAATCATCGCAGTATCAATAGTTTTTGCTGCCGGTTTTGGATTCTTAGTCTTGCATTTTGTGCCTGGAACTCCTTTTTAGGTTATCCAACTGAATTTAATTCACAAAATATCTTAAACATTAACAGTTTCTAAATCCTGCATTTGATTATCATCAGAATTAGATTTCTTCTTTAATCGATAGGCATAAACTAAAGATCCTAAAGCTATGGTACTAGAGGCAAAAATTCCCGATATGAGTATCAAGGCAAAAAGAGCTCCTATTAGTCCCCCTTTTAATCTAAGCAAATTTGATTTAATTAAAAGTATTGATAAAAAAACAATCGTAGCTTTAAGAGAAGAGATTTTCAAAAAAGCAAATGGATAAAAAGGATTTAACAACATTTCTTTGGCGGAATTTAATTTAAATTGATTCTAAAAATAAATTTTAAAAACCGCATAAAAAAAGACTCAAATGAGTCTTTTTAAAATCTAAATTAAATATGATGATTTATGCATCAGGGTCAAAGTTCTTTAGGTTTGGACCTGCCACAAGACCAACAAGACCAAAAAGGACTAAAGAACCAATTCCAAAGCCTGCTGCCCATGGATTGAAACCACCTAAAGCAAAAGAAGCTAATAAATTCATGATTTAAAACATAATATCTTCGAGTTAGCATACAGATTTTTATGAAAAATATACCTATATTGAGACATTTCTTCGTAATTATTAGAATCGTTTAACTTTCCCTTTATAAGAAATCCACAAAATTTTTCTTATTTGTTTTATTATCTAGATATTACTTTTTTGTTTGCACACTTAAAGATGATAAAAACTGTTTTATTCTAATGACTTCCCACTATACCTTTATTTATGATGGAGAATGCCCATTCTGCAACCATTTTGCTGAGCTACTTGAGATCAAAAGCAAGATAAATAATATTAAAATTCTTGATGGTCGTAAAAATTTAACTCTAATTAAATCTCTCCTAGAGAAAGGTTATGACCTAGATAAAGGAGCTATTCTCCTGAAAGATGAAGATATTCTTCATGGGGCAGATGCAATTAATACTATTTGCAAACAGATAAATAATCCCTCAAGTAGTTTACTTTTGTTACTTTCTAGAGTGTTTAAATCAAATAAACGAACAAATTTGATATTTCCTTTTCTAGTCAGAGCCAGAAGATTCGCATTGATATCAAAAGGTAAATCAATATCCCTAGTTTAAAAATAAAAACTTTCTAAATATTAAATAACATATTTATAAGCTTCTGTATCAATAAATGATAATTAATTATTTATTAGCTAGAACTAAATGGTAACAACAAGTATTAAATGATAGAAAACTTCAATCCCTTTATTTCATTAGGCGGTGACAACCAAAAAGTAAATCATATGGCTGAAGCTGCACTTGAAATGAATTTAACTTGCAATGATTTAAAGAAGGATTTAAATTTAACTGATGGTGATGTAGTGGATATGTTGCAACTAGTCATGGATAGGTTTAAAAATAGTAATTAAGTAAATATTTTAATTAATTAATCACTATATATCAATTATTTTTTAATGAAAACATTACAAATTGAGTTTTCAAAATATGAATCAGTTAACTTTTTATGGTCTGAATTAATAGAAGATTACGGATTTGACAAAGCCAGAAAAATAGTTTCACAAGCTATTGACTTACAAAAAATGAATGGAACGAAAAATAACACAATGCCAATCATATTTTCAGGGACAGGAGGATTAGCTTTAATCCCAATTCAAATGCTAGAAAAAGAAAATTTTAAAATTAGTTGTAAAGATAACCAAGTTTTAATATTTAATCTAAAAAGAAAGTCATTTCAAATCTTAAATGAAGCAAACTAATCTATATTTGTAATTTCTCGATAAAGACAAAATTACACTATAGTCTATTAAACAATTTAGTAATAATGACTTTTGAAGCAACCTACCTTGGATCAAATGGTTGGCTTATAAAATTTAAAAAAATCAATTTAATTATTGATCCTTGGCTTAAAGGAGATTTAATATTTCCACCAGGTGAATGGTTTTTTAAAGGATCATTAGAAAAAGAAATTTTAATAGATAAAGAAATAGATATTATTTTATTAACCCAAGGTTTGCCTGATCACTGTCATGTTCCAACATTAGAAATGTTCAGAAAGGATATTCCTATAATTTGCCCTAAAAGTGCTTTTGAAACATTAAAAAAAATTGGTTTTAGTTCAATTAAAATTCTCAAGCCAACTGAAAAGACAAACCAATTTAATTTAAGTTTTGAAGCGACTGCTGGTGCGCCAGTACCTCAAATAGAAAACGGATATATTGTTAAAGACGACCAAAATAATGGGTTTTATATAGAACCCCATGGATATCTTGATGAAAATTTAAACAAACAAAATCTTGATGCAGTCATTACTCCTACAAAAAATTTAGAATTACCCCTAGTAGGTTCTTTTGTAAAAGGTGCAGATGTAATACCTAAATTGATTAACAAATTCAATCCAAAATTTATACTTTCAAGTACCGTGGGCGGCGATGCAAAATATTCAGGTTTTTTAAATAATTTTATTTCAGTTCAGAATTTTGAAGAAGAATTAAATTGTAATCTTGTAGATCTAAAAAGTATGCAATCTATTATGATTTAAAATAATCCAAAAAGATCTTTTATTTAGTCATTTAGCTTGAAAGTAAATCTATCATAGAAGGAGTTCAAAAAATTCATTCATTTATTATTACCTCATTACTTTTATTGGCTTTAAATAACAGCTATGTATGTGAAAATTCAAAGCTTAATCTTGTAATGAGAAATAATATTAATGGTGACTTTTCCATAGTAGAAAAGATATCTGAGTTAAAGCCAGGAGCATTTATAAATATTAACTGGAATAAAAAAAAGCTTATGCTTCCATATTCTATAAGAAAAGATTATATTTCCTTTACAGATAAAAAATGGGACTGGAGGTACCAACTTAATAAGGAAGGATCGCCTAATATTAAAAATCCTTCTTTATACGAATTACTTCCTTCTGGAGAAGTTATAGAACATTTTTGTCAATCAGAAGATAAAATTTCTAACTTATAATTTCATAATAAGTATTCTAGATATTTTAACTTCTGAACTTCTTTGTAAAGATGAACAATCCAAAAAAACAAAAGAGTATTTCAAGATATGTAAAACTTGAAGATTATAAAGTTTCTGATTATGAAATTCCAGAAATTTTTTTGGACTTCGTAATTAAGAAAAATGCTGTTAATGTTACGACGAAACTAAAATTGGTAAAAAAAAATAAGAATACCAAAAAACTTATTCTTGATGGTACGGATATATTAATAAAAAAAATATTTATAGATAACTCACTACTAGAAGAGAAACACTACAAACAGCAAAAAAATAACTTAAAAATTAAAAATATAACTAAAGATAATTTTTTTTTAAAAATAGAAGGAATAATTAAACCAAAGGAAAATACGTCACTTTTAGGAATGTATGAGAGCAATGGAATTATAACTACGCAATGTGAGGCAGAGGGTTTTAGAAGGATAAGTTTTCACTCTGATAGGCCTGATATTTTAAGCAAATACACCGTGAGAATTGAGGCCGACAAGAATAATTATCCTGTTTTGCTTTCAAATGGTAACGTCGTAAAAGAAAATAAACTTACAAATAATCGACATGAAATCATTTGGGAAGACCCATATCCGAAACCCTCATATCTATTTGCATTGGTAGCAGGGAAACTTAATTGTGTAAAAGACAATTTCATAACAAAATCGAATAAAAAAGTAAAAATAAATATTTATGTTGAATATGGCGATGAAAAATATGTTCAACATGCAATAAGTTCCTTACAGAAATCAATGAAATGGGACGAGGATAAATATAACCTTGAATACGATTTGTCTTTGTTCAATATAGTTGCAGTCAGGCACTTTAATATGGGAGCGATGGAAAATAAAAGTCTCAATATTTTCAATTCCAAACTAATACTCGCTAATTCTGAAATAACAACTGATGAGGAATTAGAAAGAATAGAGAGTGTGATCGCCCATGAATACTTCCATAATTGGACGGGTAACAGAGTGACTTGTAGGGATTGGTTTCAATTATCTCTAAAAGAGGGTTTAACAGTATTCAGAGATCAACAATTCACCGCAGACCTTCATAATCGTTCAATCAAGAGACTTGAGGATGCAAAATTTCTAAGAAGAAATCAATTTAGAGAGGATTCTGGTCCAACATCGCATCCTGTAATGCCAGAAAAATATAAAGAAATAGACAATTTCTATACGACCACAATATACGAAAAGGGATCAGAAATAATTAGAATGCTTAAAATTCTTGTAAAAGATGAAAATTTCTATAAAGGGTTTAGTAATTACATCTCCACATATGATGGAAAGGCTGCAACAATAGACCAATTTGTTGATAAAATTTTAGAGCACAACAAGGAAATCGATCCTAAAGAATTTAAAGTCTGGTACAAGCAAAATGGCACACCAAAAGTTAAATTCAAGAGAATCTGGGATCAAAAAGAAGAAAAACTTACCATTCAAGCCTCTCAAAGTAATCAAATAAAGAATAACCCATATAATGATTTACCTCTAATAATTCCTATAAATCTGGCTGTATTTTGCGGAGAAAATAAAACAATAGAAAAAACACTTGTTTTAAAAACGAAAAAACAAGAATTTATTTTTAGGAATGTAAAATCCAACCTCCAAATCCCTTTAGTAACTTATTTTCGCGAATTCTCTTCACCAGTTGATTGGGAATCAGACACTACTTTGGATGAAAAATTTTTAATCTTAAAATATGAAAAAGATTTTTTTACACTCTCTAATACTGTAAAAGTATTTTATAAAAAAATAATTTTATGCAGATTAGATAAAAAACCTGATCATAAAATTGAAAATAAATTAATAAGGACCTTAATATCATTTATAAAAAATAAAGATATTAATTTATCTCTTTTATCAGAATTACTAAGTATACCAACATTTGCTGAAATTGAATCAGAGATTGAAAATATAGACCCTTTAAAAATATACAAAACTATTGACGAATTAAATTATTTATTTGGTACCAAATTAAAAAAGGAATTATATTTTAAACTTCAAGAAATTGAAAAAAACCTAGATAAATTGTGGCCAGAAGGTAAAAATGAAAGAAGATTAATCGAAACTATTTGGAAACTACTCTTACACAGTGATGATAAGGAAATTAAAAGCAAAATAATTAATTTTGTCGATAGTAATTCGATGACGCTTGCAAAAGCTGCATTGAATTCTTTCAGTAGGATTAATTGTCCTGAAAGACAAATTATTTCAAATATATTCTTCAATAAATGGAAAAATAATAGTGTCGTTTTGGATAGTTGGTTCTCATTCAATGCATCTATAGAAATTGATGAAAAATCAAACAGCATTGAAAAATTATTTGCAAATAAGTTTTTTGATTCAAAATCACCAAACACTTTAAGAGCTATTTTAAATACTTTCGTAAAAAGAAATAGTACTTTTCATGCAATGGATGGTTCTGGATATAAATATATTGCAAAAAAGATAATTGACTTGGATAAATTAAATCCAATCGTAATTTCCCGTTTTGTGAAAGTATTTAGTAGATACAATTATTATTCTGAACCTTACAAAAGTAATATGGAAGAGGCAATAAAGCAGATTAAAAAAAATAAACTATCAACAAATACTAGAGAAGTATTAGATGCAATAATAGAGTGATCTATTGATGATATTTAAATAAATATAATAATAAAAATTGTAAATATTAATAATAAAATAAACATAAGATACTTATTAATAAAAATATAATCAAATACATTTTCATTATTATCTTTATTCCACTTTTTATTTACGTATTCCTTTGTTATAAATTTGTTAGGTCTGCCACAATATAAACATGTTGGAGAAGATTTTAAAATTAAATTTTTACATTGAGGACACTTTTTTTTTTCCATAATTCAATTTTACTTAATAAAAATGAAATCAGAAACAATAATAAAATAAGTAATTTTAATTTAATATATTAAATTTTGAATAATTAAATATCATTGCAATAACAAATTTAATTCAAACTATTTAAAAAAATTCTATATAATAAAAAATTAGTATTTGTTTTGAAATGTTTGCTATTGCACTTGGAATGTCCCCTATCGAAAAAATCACTGTTGCAATATCAGCTTCAATTTTTATAATCGCTTTTACATGGGTCTCAATTAAAGGAGATTTAAGAAAACTTGCTAATGAATTAATTGAAGATAATGAAAATAATCAGGATAATTAAAAAAAATCTTTTAACCTACTTTGCATGCAAACTAGGATAATCAATAATATGCCGAATTTCTTTTAGAGAAGAACCATATATTTTTTCACCATTTAAGTGTACACCTATCCATTTTTCTTTTTGATTAAAAAAATTACTTTTAGCAGTATCCCTCTCGAGATAATCTTTATTATCCCAATTTAAATTTATATCCCAACCTTTATAATTTTCTATCATTGAGAAAGAGAGAACATACTCAAATAATACCCAGAGAAACAAAGAACAAAAACAAAGGAAATAAGTATTTTTTTCGTTATTTTTATTTAATATTTACTTATTACTGACTTTTATTTTACGAGCAGCTTCGTTTGCATTTTTTCTGGCCAAATTAATGTCAGAGTTTGACGAGAGAACAACACCCATTCTTCTGCCTTTTCTGGAAACTGGTTTGCCAAATATGAGCACCTTAGTCTTTTCAAATTCTAATGCTTCACTAACACCCTCATAAATAGGATTTATAGATTCTTGGTTAGAAAGTATAACTCTGGTTGCAGAGGGTTCTATTAAATCTATATACGGTATTGGTAAATTTAAAAAAGCCCTTAAATGTAATTCAAATTCATTAATATTTTGACTAACTAATGTCACCATGCCAGTATCATGTGGTCTTGGAGATAATTCTGAAAATATAACCTCAGTTCCTTTTATAAAAAACTCTACTCCATATAATCCAGCTCCATTAAGGTTATTTAATATTCTACTTGTCATTCTCTTAGCTTCAATAATTAAGGTCTCGTTTATCTCTAAAGGTTGCCAACTACATTGATAGTCTCCATTAGATTGAAGATGTCCAATTGGTAAACAAAAAATATTTTCACCACTTTCTTTTCTTACAGTTAAAAGAGTAAACTCAAAATCAAAATTAATAAATTCTTCAATAATTACGCCTTTAACCTTTCCTCTTGAATTTGCTTGTGCCTGATTCCAAGCATTTTGTAAATCATTTTTTGTCTCAACCAAACTCTGTCCCTTTCCTGAAGAGCTCATTAAAGGCTTAAGTAAAAGTGGGAATCCAATTTCATCTGTTTTTTTTTCTAAATCATCAAAGTCAAAAATATAATCAAACTTTGCAGTTTTAATTTTTAAATCTCTAGAAGCTAAGTCTCTAATTTTATCTCTATTCATTGTTATTTCTACAGTTCTGGCGTTTGGAACAATATTGAATCCTTCATCCTCAAGTTCTTTTAGGGCTTCAATTGAAAGTGCCTCTATTTCTGGGACAACATAGTCAGGCTTAAATTCTTTTATAACATTTTTTAAAATATTTTTATCTCTCATATCAATTACTCTTGAATAATCAGCAACTTGCATTGCAGGTGCTTTTTCATATCGATCAATTGCAATAACTTCTAATCCTAATCTTTTGGATTCTATTACTAATTCTTTTCCAAGCTCGCCACTACCAAGCAATAAAATTCTCTTTTTAGAAAAAATTGATTTATTCATATATAAACTTATTCGTCATCAACAGGAGGTTGTGAAGATGTATCATCTGTAATTTTTTTATCTTTAGAATAACTAAATAAAAAATTTCTACCAAACCAATTTTGACTTCGCATGCTATTAGTTATTGATCTTGAAATTGCACCTAAAAAAAAGACTCCAATCATTGCCCAAATAATTCTTTCTAAAGCAATTGCAGGTGAAAAACCTTGACCGGAATTAATAATTTCAGTAAGTGGGTCTAAAGGGTCCAAATTTAAACTGATTAATAATATAAATTATAAAGGGTTAAATAAATATAAAAATTAAAACTTATAAAAGAAATAACCAAACCATACTATAAATTAAACACAATAAAGTCTATACATTGCTATCTTCAAAAGGTGATTTTTTTTTAGACATGCAAGTTGACGTACAAAATACCACTGTTCTTTCCGCAGACGGATCATCCATAAAACTAGGTGAATATTCAGGGGAAGTAATTTTAGTTGTTAATGTAGCTAGTTATTGTGGAAATACTGCTCAGTATGAGGATCTTCAAAAGCTACATGATTTATATTCAAGCAAAGGCCTAAGAATACTTGCATTTCCTTGTAATGATTTCGGAAAACAAGAACCCGACTCTCTTTCAGAAATAAAAAATTTTTGCACAACAAAATATGGAGTTAAATTTGAAATCTACGAAAAAGTTCATGCAAAAGGCAACACCACAGAACCATACACAACCCTTAACAAAGTTGAACCTGAAGGGGATGTTGAATGGAATTTCGAGAAGTTTCTAATAGGAAAAGATAGTAAAGTAATTGCAAGATTCAAACCAGGTGTTAAACCGTTTGACGAAAACTTAATAGCCGCTATCGAAGTAGCTTTAGATTCATGACAATCTTCTTATAATTCAAATTAAAAAAATAAAGTAAATACCACTTATATTGAATTTTAAAAATAACCAAATTTCTCTAAAAAATATCCTATTTTTAGGATTCAAGACTTTCTAGTATTCTTTAATTTAATTTAAAATCTTATTTATTATCAGAATCAACTTCTACGTCTATTATTTT
>QCSV01000038.1 GCA_003211415.1 Prochlorococcus sp. AG-670-M15
TAAAAAGCATAATAATTTATGGATTCAAGGAGAATTAGAAATCTTAGAAATAGTTTTGATAAAAATGTTGTCGATAAACAGGTTGATAAAATTTTCGAAACTGGTAGACAATTTGTTGATGGAGTATCTGGTGCTAGGCCAGGAAAAAGAAGGAACTCTGATTTTCAAGGAATAACAAGTAAGAGTGTTAAAAAAGTAGGAAGATGGGTATCTGAAAAAGTGGATTTATTTTTTGATGAAGATAATGATGATTGGAATGATGAGAATTTTTACGATGATAAAAGCGATCTTAAGACATTTTCCAGAGAATCAAATTCCTATGAATCTGCTAAACAGCACTCAAAAAGACCTTTAGAAGCAATATCTTTAAGGCAACCAAAAAATATACAGACAACTGAGCAAAAAAAATTACCTTATGTGAAAGAGAGTAAGGACGAAGATTGGCCAGATGAAATGGATTTCAAAGTTGAAAGATGGCAAAGAGCTTCAGAAAAAGAGAACAATACTTCGAGAGATCAATCAAATCAACAAGTTCAATCAAAATCAAGAAATCTTCCCAGATCAAGAAGAAGAAGAGTATAGTTTCGTAAATTCTTTAATTCCTGAGTAGCCTAATAAACTTTCTAAATGTGGATTAAATACTTCTCTAATAATTGTTAGGGGCTTTTTGTCTCGAAAAAATCTATAATTTCTTGACCAGAATGGACCTTTAAAACAAAATTGATCTTCTAACCAATTTGAATTAACAAGTGAAATTCGATCAACTTCTCTAAACAATTCTGATCTGTCTTGTGTCAAATTCTTCCAAATTGGCTCTTCTTTGGCTTTTAAATTTTCATTCACTTGTTCTGCATTCCACCAACTTTCAGCCCATGCTAGGTTTTTATTATTGTTTTTAATCCATACTTGTCTTCTTATTAAAGGTCCATTTAACTGATTTAATTCTCTAGGACCTTCTTCAATGAATAGAGGATCTACTCGCATTGAAATTAACTTAATTTTCGTCTCTTGATTAGTTAAAAGCTGTAAATGTCTAGTTGGACTTCCATCTCCAAGCAGCATTAATTTCCATGGACCAGATATTTTTGGTAATGAATTTTTCACTAAAAAAGTAGAGGCTTTTTCTTCCCATAAAATTTTTGGTGAGTTAAAAAGTTTATTATTCAGTGCTAAGACGGAATGCTTTTAAGATGATAACTTTTTTTCGACAAAAATATTTGCCTTTTCTTTTTTTATTTCTCTTATTTTTAGCCAAACAAGTAATGCAGTTAAATCAGCTTTGCTTACTCCAGGAATTTTTGAAGCATCACCAAAATTTTTTGGCTTTATCTTATTCAAATTTTCTCTAGCTTCCAAAGATAATGTATCTATCTTTTCATAATTTATTTCTTGAGGCAGAGATTTACAGCTTTGACGATTTATTTGTTCAATGTTGTTTTTTTGTCTTTTAAGGTAACCCTCGTATTTAATATCTATTTCAACACCTTCCTGTATTGAAGAACCTAGATTTCTTTCATTCAAATTATATTTAATTAGATCTGAATAATGAAAGTTAGGTCTTTTTAAGAGTTCTTTCAAAGTTGTTGAGCCTTTGATTCTTGATCCCGTTTCTAATTCTATTTTTTTTGATATTTCATCGGTATTTTTTAAACGAGTGTTATTTAATCTCAATTTCTCTTCTTCGAGGAGTTTCATTTTTTCTTGATAGGCCGACCATCTTTTCTCATTAATTAGCCCTATTTGATAACCTAATGGTGTTAATCTCCTATCTGCATTATCTCCTCTAAGAGTTAACCTATATTCACTTCTACTAGTGAGAACTCTGTATGGTTCTTTGAGATCTTTGGTAATTAAATCATTGATCATTGTTCCTATATAACTGCTTTCTCTAGTGAAGATTATTGGGTCTTTTTTGTCTAGTTTTCTTGTCGCATTGACTCCTGCAACTAATCCTTGTGCTGCTGCTTCTTCATAACCAGTAGTGCCATTAATTTGTCCGGCGCTAAATAAATATTCAATTTCTTTTGTTTCAAGTGATGTTTGGAGCTGTGTTGCAGGTATATAGTCATACTCCACAGCATATGCTGGTCGCAACATTTTACATTCACCTAATCCAGGTAAGGTCCTTAAAAGTTCTAATTGAATATTTTCGGGTAAACCTGTAGAAAATCCTTGTACATATATTTCAGGGGTATTAATTCCTTCTGGTTCTAAGAAAATTTGATGTGATTCTTTATCAGCAAATTTGACGATTTTATCTTCAATTGATGGACAATATCTTGGCCCCTTACTATCAATAAAACCCCCGTAAATGGGAGTTAAATGTAAATTGTCTCTAATTAATTGATGTGTTTTGGTAGTTGTTCTTGTGATGTGACAACTAACTTGGGGCATATTATTTTTTATATCTGGGTCAAACGAAAAATATTTATCTGCTGCAGTACTTGGTTGAATATCTAATTCATCAAAAATGATACTTCTTTTATCAACTCTTGCTGGAGTACCTGTTTTTAAACGTTCTGTTTTGATACCAATTTCGTGCAAATTTTGAGTAAGACCTTGTGCTGCTTGTTCGCCCGATCTCCCAGCTGACATTGATTTATTTCCTATCCATATTCTTCCTTCTAAGAACGTACCAGCTGTAATTATAACTGATCTTGCTGAATAATAACTACCAAAGAAAGTCTTTACACCTTTTATTCTTTTTTTTAAGATTTTTTTTGAGTTCAATCCAATTTCTTCAGTTTTTGCGATATCTAGTTCAGTAATCATTGCTTCTTTTAAAGATAAATTATCTGTATTTTGTAGTATTTCAATCATCTTTTTTGAGTATTCTCTTTTATCTGTCTGAGCTCTTAATGCCCATACAGCTGGACCTCTACTTGCATTTAATATTCTTTTTTGTATAGCTGTCTCATCAGCTAATTTACCAATAATTCCACCTAATGCATCAACTTCATGTACCAACTGACTTTTTGCCGGGCCGCCAACAGCAGGGTTGCAAGGTTGCCAGGCAATCCTATCTAAATTGATTGTAAATAAGGCTGTAGAAAATCCTAATTTTGCTGTTGTTATAGCTGCTTCGCATCCTGCATGTCCTCCTCCAATAACGATGACGTCAAAAGATTCATTTGTTGAGTGATGATCTTGCATTTTAGGAGCGATTTAATTAGCTAAATTCCTAAATCTCGTAAATTGAGGTTCAAATAATAATTTAACAGTTCCTACGGGTCCATTTCTATGTTTAGTGACAATGATTTCTGTAATTCCTCTATCTTCAGTCTCTGGATTATAGTATTCATCTCTATAAATCATTAATACTAAATCTGCGTCTTGTTCAATAGATCCTGATTCTCTTAGATCACTTAACATTGGCCTTTTATTTGTTCTAGACTCTACCCCTCTACTAAGCTGAGATAAAGCTACTACTGGTACTTTTAATTCTCTGGCCATGCTTTTAAGACCTCTTGTTATTCGTGAAAGTTCTTGCACTCTATTATCAGGGGTTGATCCTTCCATTAACTGGAGGTAATCAATCACAATTAATCCAAGTTCTTTTTTTTGTTCAGCTATTAATCTTCTGCACAGAGATCTCATCTCTAAAACACTTAAGTTAGGCTTGTCATCTATAAATATTGGTAATTGACCTAATGAATTGATACCTTCTCCGAGTAATGGCCATTCATCTTGCTGTAATCTTCCTGTTCTTAGCCTGCCACTCTCGATTCCAACTTCCATAGAGAGTAATCTATATGTCAACTGTTCTTTGCTCATTTCAAGGCTAAATACACACACAGGTAAATCTTGAGATTGTGCAACATTTTTAGCCAGATTAAGAACCATTGAAGTTTTCCCCATTGAAGGTCTTCCAGCAACTATTATTAAATCACTTCTTTGAAAACCTTGAGTCATCGCATCAAGGTCGTAGAAATTTACTGGAATACCAGCTACTGAAGTACCTAATGATCTTGACTCTATTTCATTGAAAGTACTTGTAAGGATTTCAGCTGCTTGAGTCAGGCCTTTTGAAGGTTTTTCTTGACTGATTTCAAATATTTTTTGCTCTGCTTTATCTAGAACTTCATTAGTATCTTGAGTTTGATCAAAACCTAGTTGAACTACTTCATTTCCAGATCTGATAAGTTGCCTTCTCATGAATTTGTCGTTAATTAAATTAGCAACTTGTTCTATGGAAGCTGTAGAGGAAACATTTTCAACTAGTTCTACCAGTTTGCTGTTACCTCCAATTTTTTCTAGTGATCCATTATCTGCTAACCAAGCACTCATTGATGTTAAATCAGTTGGTTTACCCTGGGTATGCAACATTAATGCTGTTCTATAAATCTCTTGATGGGCATTTATATAAAAAGCTTCAGGTTTAATTAAGTCTGCAATTCTTCCAATCGCATCTGGATCAAGAAGTATGCCACCAAGAACAGCCTCCTCTGCTTGAACGTTTTGAGGAGGTACTAATCCAGAATTTTCACTATTAAAATCCTTTTTAAAATTTTTATTCTGCCCATTATTTGGAAAAGGTACGGAAACCATATCTTTAATTGCTTAGATATATACTCTGGCTACTTTTCAAAATAATGCAACAAATTGATTAACTTGTTACTTCAATATTTACTTCTGTATTTACTTCTGGATGTAATTTTATTTTTGCAGTAAATGAACCTAAATTATGAATATCGGGAACAGTAATGTTTCTTCTATCAATTTCTTTTTTAGTTGCCGCTTCTATCGCTTCGGCAACATCCCCATTGGTAACCGTTCCAAAAAGGACTCCATCTTCTCCAACCTGTTTTTTGATAGTGAACCTACCTATTGTAGATAATGCAGTTTGGAAATCTAAAGCTTCTTGCTTTAATTTATCAGCAGCGATTTTTTCTTTTTCTTTCTTTCTTTCAATTTGTTTAAGGACTGCTGGTGTTACATTCATTGCCTTGCCATAAGGTAATAGAAAATTTCTTGCGTATCCTGGTGCTACTTCAACTAGATCTCCTTCTTTACCTAGTGATGCGATTGATTCAGTTAATGCGACTTGTACTCTTTTAGCCATGAAAATATTGAACAATATAGTTAATAATAAGACCTAGAGGGTAACTTTACTTTTTTTGCAAGACCAAATTTCGCAAGAATCTTAATATGTTCCCATGTTATGTCTATCTGACCTCTAAATAATCCTTGTTTTGCCGAATTGGGAAATGCATGGTGGTTATTATGCCAACCTTCTCCAAATGTTAATGCAGCAACCCACGCATTGTTTTTAGATGAATCACCACTTTCAAATGGTGCTTTACCCCAACAATGCGTGGCGGAGTTTACTAGCCAAGTTATGTGATAAACAATCACAAGCCTCAATGGAATTCCCCAAAGGACTAAAGCCCATCCTCCAACTCCTAATTTTTGACCTATTGCGTACAAAGAAAGTCCAATAGGAATTTGTAAGAATAAAAAATATTTATTTAGAAATCTATAGTATGGATCCTTGATTAAATCTGCACTTAGTTTTGGAACAGCTTTTAGTGCTTCAACGTCTTTAAACATCCAACCCATATGACTCCACCAAAACCCCTTTTTACTATTGTGATGATCTACTTCAGTATCTGAAAAAGAGTGGTGATGCCTATGTAAACCTACCCAATCTATTGGTCCATGCTGGCAACTTATAGCTCCACAGGTAGCAAAAAATCTTTCCAACCATCTTGGAACAATGAACGATCTGTGTGATAACAATCTGTGATATCCAAGAGTAACTCCTAAACAAGCAGTAACCCAGTAAAAAAATAATAATGAAGTGACTGCGGGGAGACTCCAAAATTTTGGTTGTATAGCTACAAGAGAAAGAATATGAATTGCAACCATAAAAACTATCGTCCCCCACGTTTTATGTAGTCTTGGAGGATATCTTTTTGAATGACTGGAAGGTTCCAGTAATTTTTCTGAGAGTTCTATAACTTTTTTAGCTGGAACAGGTTTTTTTAATTTTGCTGTTTCTTGGAAAATTACTGAATTCATGATATTGAAATACTATTTTCAAAATTACCGATATGTAATATTATCATACTATACTATTGATAAGTTTAATTATCTGTGAGTCTCGGATATCGCGATAAATTATCTAGAGGTCGAAGGGCTATGGCTCATTTAATACACCTCTGGCATGAAAGAAATGGATGGTCTCACAGAGTTTTGCCATTACTTTCTGAAGTTCTTGATTTAGGTAAAGTTCATAATTCGCAAATTTCTAATCTTAGGAATGGGAAGTTATCTTCGCCAGGTCCTGAAGTTTTTCTTGCTTTAGCCCAAGTTAATACGATTCTTGATCAAGGTATTGAAGAAATCAGGGATCGTTTTGAAAGTGATTATCCAGAGTTATGGAAATCTTTGGAAGAGTCTGCATTACCCCTAAAAAATGATTCTGGCAATCCATTGTCGGCCGGGGAGTTATTCGAGATATTTTCAGGATTAAAATCTCTACCTTCATCTTTTGACTGGTACATAGAAGATGAAGAAGCTTCTGCTTTAAGTGATGCTCTTTCAGTGCATTTTTGTCAGAATAAGGCTTGGAGATCATGTAAAAATCAGGTAATGGAAGCCTATGCTGTCAATAAATCTGCCCGTAGAGAACGTTTTGCTGAGGTAATAGCAGGAATTAGAGATTATACGGCAGAAGAATTAGATGGAGAACTTCTTGATTTATATGAGGCTTCAAAAAAACTTTCTTATTTTCGGGGTAGGGGGGGACCTAATGCTTTCCTCGCAGAATTAAGAAATTTGGCTTCTGAAAAATAACATGAATTTTCATAATAAATGACGCTAAACAATAACTTAAAACTGGCTGAAAACGCTGTTCTTTCTGTCGAAGAGAGTTTAAGTAAAGTTTTCCAAGAAAGGTCCAATCAGGTTTTCCAGAAATTAGAAAATATTTTGACAATTTTTAAGGAAGAAAAAGTTTCTACTAGTCATTTCAATCAATCTTCTGGTAGTGGTCATTATGATATATCTAGAGAAAAAATTGATGCGGTTTTTGCAAGATTGTTTCGTGCTGAAAAGGCAGCTGTCAGGATGCAATTTGTAAGTGGAACGCATGCAATAAGTTCTGTCTTATTTGGAATTCTTAGACCTGGAGATGTAATGTTATCTCTTACAGGACAACCATATGACACGTTAGAAGAAGTCATAGGAATAAGGGGAGGAGGTAAAGGCTCACTTAAAGATTTTGAGATCGAATATAAGCAAATAAATATCTGCGAGAATTTTGATTCTTTTGAAGAAAAAATTGTTCATTCTTTTAAAGAAAATTCATGCAAATTAGTATTCATACAAAAAAGTTGTGGATATAGTTGGAGAAAGTCTCTTACGAATCATCAGATAGAGAAAATTTGTAGTCTTATTCATTCTCTTGATCCTAACTGTGTATGTTTTGTTGATAACTGTTATGGGGAGCTTGTTGAAGATAGTGAACCAATTTCTAAAGGGGCAAATATAATTGCTGGATCATTGATTAAAAATTTGGGAGGAACAATCGTTCCTACTGGTGGGTACGTTGCAGGAGATGCAGAGTTGGTTGAGATGGCATGTTCTAGATTAACCTCACCAGGTATTGGTTCTTCTGCAGGAATAAATTTTGGACTAGGAAGATTAATTTTGCAGGGTTTGTTTTTAGCACCACAGATTGTTCACGAATCACTTAAAGGTGCTGATATGGTTGCAGCAGTCTTTAAAAATTTGGGATTTAAGGTTTTACCAGAGCCAGCAACTTATAGATCTGATCTTATTCAGTCAGTAAGATTGAATAATCCTTATTTGGTACAAAAAGTTTGTCAATCTTTTCAAAATTCTTCACCAGTAGATTCTTTTCTGAATGTTGTTCCATCATCAATGGATGGATATGATTCAAAATTATTAATGGCAGGAGGTACATTTATTGAAGGTAGTACAAGTGAATTTTCTGCTGATGCCCCTCTAAGAGATCCTTACAATATTTTTGTTCAAGGTGGTTCTCACATAGCTCACATCAAAATTGCATTAATTCGATTATTATCTGAATTACTAGAGGAAAAATTAATTTCAAAGGATTCTCTACTTCCTTTATCTACTTAATCATGTCTTACAAGTTTCCAGACAACCTCAACTATGCTGATACTCATGAATATGTCTTGAAAGAAAATGGATTATTAAAAATTGGAGTTAGTGAATTTGCTATAGATCAATTAGGAGATATTGTTTTTGTTGAATTAGCAGAACAAGGGGCGACTTTAGAGAAAGGCGAGACTTTTGGAACAATAGAATCAGTTAAAGCCGTTGAGGAAGTCTATCTACCTTTTTCAGGGGAAATAGTATCTGTAAATGAAAGTGTTATTGAGAACCCTGAGCTTTTACAGAATGATCCGATTGGAGACGGTTGGTTAGTCATTTTGAAACCAGAATCAAAAGCATCAATTGCTGATTTGATGACATCTGAGGAATATCAATCAAAGGTTGTACCAAAATAAGGCAAACTTTTTAAAAAGAGCTATTTTAAAGAAAAAATATATTAATATGACTTCCAAATTTGGGTCTGATTTGTTTATAGATAGGCATCTTGGGTTAGGAGATAATGACGAAAGAATTATGCTTAATAAGCTTGGTTTTAATAATATTGATCAATTTATAAATCAAGTTATTCCTGAAGATATTCAGCTTAAAGATAAATCATCAGAAATATTGCCCCAAGGTTGTTCAGAAATTGAGGCCTTAAATGAATTAGAAGAGATTGCGAATAAAAATACTAAAATGAGATCACTAATAGGCCTTGGTTATTATGACAATCACATGCCTAAAGTAATCCAAAGACATGTTCTTGAAAATCCAAGGTGGTACACGTCTTATACTCCATATCAAGCAGAAATTGCACAAGGAAGACTAGAAGCTCTATTTAATTTTCAAACTATTATTTGTGAACTAACAGGTTTCCCTGTCGCTAATGCATCTTTGTTAGACGAGGGTACTGCTGCTGCAGAAGCTATGGCCATGAGTTTTTCCGCAAGAAAAAATAAATCTTCAAAAGTGTACTTAGTGGAATCAAATGTTTTTGATCATACTTTTAATGTTCTGCAAACCAGAGCAAAACCTTTGGGAATATCCTTAAAACGCTTTACTCAAAGAAACCTTCCTAATCATGATGATGTTTTTGGAATGTTGTTGCAATTACCTGGTAAAAATGGGGAATTATATGATCCCACATTCTTAATATCTCAAGCACATAGATCAGAAATTACTGTTACGGCATGTATTGATCCACTGGCACAAGTTTTGATTAAACCAATTTCTGAATTTGGTGTTGATGTAGCAGTGGGTAGTATGCAAAGATTTGGAGTTCCAATGGGTTTTGGTGGCCCCCATGCAGCATATTTTGCTTGTAGCGAAAAATATAAAAGGCTGATACCCGGAAGAATTGTTGGGCAAACTCTATCTAAAAATGGAGAAAAGTCTCTAAGACTAGCATTGCAAACAAGAGAGCAACATATTAGAAGGGAAAAGGCCACTAGTAATATTTGTACTGCTCAATCTTTGTTAGCCATAATTTCTTCTTTTTATGCTATTTATCATGGACCCTCTGGATTAACCCAAATTGCTAAGAGATTAGTAGAGTTGAGAATAAATTTAGAATCAAGTTTAGCTGCTCTAGGTTTTGATATTCCTGATGGTACTAGATTTGATAGTGTTGATGTTTATTCTGAGCACTCCCAAAGGATCCACAATGAAGCTTTGAAAAATGGCTATAACTTAAGAATTTTGCCGTTGGGATCAACTATTGAAAATTCAA
>QCSV01000039.1 GCA_003211415.1 Prochlorococcus sp. AG-670-M15
CCTCCAGCAAAAAGTAGAACTACGCCTAAAAATATTTCTATTATTGGAAATAAAAAATCACTCATATTTAGGATTTAATTTAGATAATAAAAATTTTCATAATTGTTTAAAAACTATTCTCGAATATCTATAATTTATTGTCAATTTTAATTTGCTGTTAAAATTGATTAAATAGAAAAAATTTTGAAGACTTTAAACATAATAAAACCTGATGATTGGCATTTACATTTAAGAGAGGGTCTTGTATTAAAAAATATCATTCAGTTTACTTCGGAATATTTTGGAAGAGCCATTGTTATGCCAAATACTAAATGTCCCATAACATCAATCAATAGCGCTATTTCTTATAGGAAATCTATTGTTGAAGCGCTACCAGAAAGTTCTAAGTTTGAACCATTAATGACAATTTATCTTACAGATCACACTGATAAAGGGGAACTAATTAATGGTTTTAAAAATAATGTTTTTTTTGCAGCAAAATTATATCCTGCTAATGCCACAACAAATTCCAGTCATGGAGTTAGGAAAATAGAAAATCTATATAAGATCTTTGAATTAATGCAAGATTCTGGAATGCCTCTTTTAATTCATGGGGAAGTGACTGATTCTGAAGTAGATGTATTCGATAGAGAAGAAGTTTTTATAGATAAAGAACTTTCTCAAATAACCAAAAGATTTCCAAAATTAAAAATCGTTCTAGAACATATAACCACCTCTTACGCAGTGGATTTTGTGAAAGAAAATAATATTGGGGCTACAATTACTCCGCATCATTTGCATATAAATAGAAATGCAATGTTTTTTGGAGGCTTAAATAGTGATTTTTACTGCTTACCAGTTGCTAAGAGGGAAAATAATAGACTCGCTTTAAGGAGAGCGGCAACAAGTGGGGAAAAATGTTTTTTCTTGGGAACTGACTCTGCTCCACACCTTAGGAAGTGGAAGGCTTTTTGTGGATGTGCAGGCATTTTTAATTCGCCAGTAGCAATAGAAAGCTACTTAACAGTTTTCGAAGAGGAGGATGCTTTAGATAATTTTGAAAAGTTTGCAAGTTTGAATGGCCCTAATTTTTATAATGTCCCCCCAAATAAAGAAAAATTAAAATTAGTTTCTAGACCTAATAAAATTAAAGAATATATTGATGTTGTTGAAGAAAAAAATATTGTCGGACAAATAAAACCATTTCATGCAGGTGAAACTTTACAGTGGCAAGTAGAAGGGATTGTAAATTAAAAAATTAGATTTAATCTGACAATTAAAAGTGTAAATATTCCAATTTTTCTTGTTTAAATGAGTTACTTTCGGCTACAAAAAAAGCTCAAATTCCTTATGGGAGTATGGCGGAATTGGTATATGCGCCGGACTTAAAATCTAACGTAAATATTTATACTCTAGCGAACAGTATCTTACAGCGATTGGCTAAAAGCCAGTCGCTTACTTAATTTATAACCTATCCACATTCGTATAAATATCCAACTTATATCTAGCGCGGTTCAAGTAGTGAAAATCAAAAATTTCTTTTATTCACGAATCCCTTGTGATAACTTAAGTCCTTCATTATTTTTTAACTTAAAAGCAATATTTTCTAATTTTTCTAATCTTGCGAGAAGCTTTTCATTTTGAGAAATAATTTCATTATTTTTGGTTTCTAATTGTATGTTTTTGGATATTATTTTCTTGTTTGAAACTTTTAATTCTTCATTATCTTTTTGAAGATTAGATATTTTTAGGTCCATTTCTTTTTTCTGGTTCATACTAATTTGAGTTGGCTTATTTGATTCGCCTAGTTGCCAGACAAACCCAGCCCTAGCAGAAAACTGGTCTACAAAATCCCCAGCATATTCTTGTCCTGGCATAGACATTGATGCAGCATAATTAATTGATAATTTTTCATTTACTTTAGAAGCGCAACCACCCGAGAAAGCAAAATCACCTCCATGAGTTCCAGTACCTAAACCACAAGCAATTTTCGTGTCAGTAGGGACTGTTGGCAAACCAGTTAATGCAGCACTCATTGCACCTACATTGTTTATAGATTGTTCTACATCTCTTCCTTTTATAAGTAATCCGCTAGTAACGTTTATTGGAACTTTTTTACCGTCGAGATTTGTTCCCCATAAATCTAATTTCTTATCGGTCTCTTTGAAATTGAGTGAGTTTTGTCCAATGCTTGTTACTCCGTCTGCACTTTGTCTGATTAAAGGAATCTCATGAGAGATAATGTAGTCATCAGAATCCTCAAAAGACCAAGTATTGGATTCAATATCGTAACTCCATTGCTTACCATGATCGTTTTTAACAATTATCTTTCCATTCTTATTATCTAGTTCAGTAAATTGATTGTTACTAAATCCGTCACACTTTTCGTATCTTCTTTCATTGCCAGTCGCTAGGTATTCGTCTAATGTGTCTACAGCTTGACAATGCTGATTGGTATTTATAAGAATTCGTTTACCTGTCTCGGAATTATATTTATAAACCTTTGTAACGGCTGAGCGTTCAACATCACCATCCCAATCAAAAACATCAACTTGATCTCCCATTTCAATTCCATATCGATCGTAATCAGCCTTAATTGGGGATATTCCAAACAAAATGCAAGTGCCCAAGAAAGAAAGAGCAAATAGTTTCTTCATGATTTTGAATTTACCTTTAGTTACTTTTTAGTAATTTCTTTTTGATCCATCAAGTATTTCCCTTGATAAGAGAAAATTTGAGTATCTTGCGTGAAATTAAGGATAAAAATTAAGACCTACCTTTTATTTTTAAAGCCCCTTCGATAACTTAAGTACTTCATTATTTTTTAACTTAAAGGCAATATTTTCTAATTTTTCTAATCTTGCAAGAAGCTTTTCATTTTGAGAAATGATTTCGTTATTTTTAGTCTTTAATTCTTTGTTATCAGCTTTTAATAATTCATTATCGTTTTCAAGTTTAGATATTTTTAGATCAATTTCTTTTTTCTGGTTCATACTAATTTGATTTGGCTTATTTGATTCTCCCAATTGCCAAACAAAGCCAGCTCTAGCAGTAAACTGGTCTACAAAATCCCCAGCATATTCTTGTCCTGGCATGGACATTGATGCAGCATAATTAATTGATAACTTTTCATTTACTTTAGAAGCACAACCACCAGAGAATGCAAAATCACCACCGTGCGTTCCAGTCCCAAGACCACAAGCAATTTTTGTGTCAGTAGGTACTGTTGGTAAGCCTGTTAATGCTGCGCTCATAGCTCCCACATTATTAATAGATTGCTCTACATCTCTTCCTTTTATGAGTAATCCGCTCGTGACATTAATGGGGACTCTATTCCCGTTTAGATTTGTTCCCCATAAATCAAGCTCATTTTCTTTTTCTTGAAAATTTAACGAGTTCATACCAACAGATGTAACACCACTTTCACTATCTCTATTTACAAGGTTGATTTTTACGACTTCGCCCCAATCATTCTCCCATCTTTCACCTCTATTAATCCATTCTCCTTTATCCTCATCATATTCAAAAACTATATCTGTATTTTCTACATCTACTTCAATCCAGGGATTACCGTTATTCTCATTAATTCCGAAAGCATATGCACTTGAGTCTAAATAATTATCTGCATTCATAACTGCCTCAAAATTAGCAATAAATTTAGATTCCCCTGTCTCAGAGTTATATTTATAAAGTTTTCCAGGATTACCTGAGTGACCAGAATTGTAAAGGTAATGAGTCCAGTCTGCTTTGGATGGAGTTAATCCGAATAAAAGAGAAAAACTAAAAATAGAAAGAGCAAATAGTTTTTTCATAAATATTGAAGTAATTATTAGTTATTTTTTAGTAATTATTTATTGACATATCAAGTATTTAATTGAAAAAAAACAATAAAAATTTAATTCTCTAGCGCGTCTAATGATTCCAGAAAAATGTAAATATTCTAATTTTTCTTGGATAAATGGAGGTTAATTGGTTACGATTAAATAGCGCAAATTCCTTTTGGGAGTGTGGCGGAATTGGTAGACGCGCCGGACTTAAAATCCGTCGAGCGATTTAGCTCGTGGGGGTTCAAGTCCCCCCACTCCCATTATTTAATTATTTATTTTTAGTTCTTACGATAACTTCCAATAGTTGTTATGTTTTAACTAAGAAACCATAAATTAAAATGGAAAGTTTTTTCAATAATTCATTCGCTACTTTAATTGCTTATGTTGGAATTATTTCTACCTATTTATTGGTTATCCCGTTGTTACTATTTTACTGGATGAATAATAGATGGAATATTATGGGCAAATTTGAAAGATTAGGAATTTATGGCCTTGTATTTCTTTTCTTTCCAGGTTTAATCTTATTTTCTCCATTTTTAAATCTCAGACTAAAAGGAAGTGGTAAAGGGTAAATAATTGACTAAAGGAAAAGTTATACAAATAGGTTTATTTGTTTCATTAATAGGATTAATTAGTTATAAATTTGCACCTCAAATTGGTATTGATAATTTTACAGCCACTACTCTATCAAGTTGTATCCTAATTTTGATTGTTATTACTTGGGTAACATCTTATGTTTATAGAGTTGTAAATGGAAAAATGACTTTTATGGAACAAAGGAAGCGTTATAGAAAAGAGTATGAAAAAGTTGTTAATGATAAACTAGAAACCAAATTCAACTCATTGTCAAAGGAAGAGCAGCAAAAACTTATGGAAGATTTAGAGAAAAATCCATAAATTTTTCATAGAAAAATATCTAAAAATTATGAAAGATAACAAAATGCAAATTACTAAAAATGAATTTTTATCTAAGGTAGATGAGATGTTTTGTGAGTTAAAAAATAAAAAAAAATTTGCTTTAATGCCTTTTATAATGGCTGGGGATCCCAATATTGAAATAACGTCTGAGATCTTATTAAAGTTACAAGAAAATGGAGCTGACCTTATTGAATTAGGTATCCCATATAGTGACCCACTTGCAGATGGACCTGTTATTCAAGTGGCGGCCTCTCGCGCCTTAAAATCAGGCACTAGCTTAAGAAAAGTAATTAAACTTTTAGAGTCTTTAAAAGGGAAATTAAATATTCCCATCATCCTTTTTTCTTACTTGAATCCATTACTATGTTTTGGCTTTGAAAGGTTTTGTGAGATGGCATCTGATGCTGGAGTTTCTGGACTAATAGTTCCTGACCTCCCTTTGGAGGAAGCTTATAAATTTTCTAAAATAGTTAGTAACCATTCTATGGACTTAATTTTATTGGTAGCGCCAACTACTCCTTTTGAAAGAATGAAGCAAATATCAAATCATACAAAAGGCTTTACTTATTTAGTAAGTGTTACAGGTGTAACTGGTGAGAGAAACAAAATGGAAAATAGAGTAGAAAATCTTATTGCTAAATTAAAAGATGTAAATAACAATCCTATTGCTGTTGGTTTTGGAATATCAACTCCAGAACATGTTAATAAAGTTCGTGAGTGGGGAGCAGATGGAGTAATTATTGGGAGTGCATTTGTAAAACGAATCTCGAGCTCAAGTGAAAAAGATGTTGTCGAGCATGTTGGTGAGTTTTGTAAAGAAATGCGTTTAGCTGCTGATAAAAAAAAATAAATACAAAGATAATTTATTAATAAAAGAATTATTTATAGAAAATTAATTAAAAATGTTATGTCCAATTTATTGTTGTTGTCTTTAAGATTCTTCTGCAGGTAATAACCTGATTTGTTTTCTTCCGAGCTTAATTTCGAATTCATCTCCTGCTTTTAAATCAAGAAGTGCTGTATATGCTTTTCCAATCAGAAGATTTCCATTGCCTTGAACTGTAGCAATATAACTAAGTTTTCTTCCACCTTTTCCAATACCTGCAACTCCAGAATCACCAAGATTAACCCCTTTTGCTTCTAAAAGTGCTTCATAAAATGCGGTAAAGTTTAAGCGTTCACCTCCGTTTTTCTTAGTGGAAACATATCCACAGGCGCGAACTAGGTCAGATTTGCTAACATCACCAAGTTCTTTAACTTTTGCAAGGAGATCGCTACCAGTTAGCATAATTAATTAAAAGAAAGTTGTATTAAATAACATAGCAATCTGCGTGTAATATATGCAATTATTAAGTATCTATTCATTCTATTATTTATATTTAAAATGGAAAAGTTTGTAGTTTTTGGAAGGTACTGTGAAGATGCAATTATTAAAAGGAAACCATTTCGTGAACAACATCTTAATAGACTTAAAAACTTAAAAGATCGAGGTATTCTAGTTACATTAGGGCCAACAAAATGTACCAAATATTTGTTTGGAATTTTTAATGCTAATGATGTAAACGAGTTAAAAGATCTTATTGAGGGGGATATATATTGGGAAAAAGGTATATGGATTAATTATGATGTTTATCCATGGATTCAAGCATTTTAAATATGATTTAAGAAAAAATTTAGTAATTATTGTCTATTTATTAAAAGAATTAATTTAACTTAAAAATACATAATATTTTTGCTTTAATAATTTAATTGTTTATCTTATTTAGGAGTTAAAACGATATTTATTTAAACGTTAGTTTTAAGAGGTTATATCATTTTTAATTAAAAATATATTATTTTAAATAATATTTATTTACCAGTATCTTGATTTATCTGGTTTACTAATGAGTCGATATCTAATTGATTATATGGTGGTATTTGTTTTGTTTCTAGATAATCGTTCTTGATATTGTTTAACAATTTTTGCTCAATCTTTATAAGATTTTTTGCAATATTGAACATACCACCTTTTTTGTATAATTCTTTAATTTTGAGAATAATCTCGGAGGTTCTACTCGATTTAATATTTAATTCATTTGCTAAGTCTTTTTGGGTAAATCCATGCGTTTTTAACCAATCTTTAATGAAGGAGACGAGTTCTTTTTCTTCCTGTATAGATAATTTACTCATTCAATAAAAAGGAAATAACTTGTTAAGCTTATTCTCTGCTCTTGCTCTTATTGAAGGAGTCATGTATTTGCTCCATATACTAAGTACTGCTGTGAGGGCTACAAAATCATCACTAAAACCGACTAAAGGCATAAAGTCAGGGAAAAGATCAAATGGCATGATCAAATATGCTAGAGCAGCCATTAATGAAACTCTTACTTGTGCTGGAGTATATGGATCTAAAGCCATCTCTAAAACTTCTAAGGCAGGCTTTGCAATTGTTCTTCCTGCTTTAATAAGAACCTTGATAATGATATTTTCATCAAATGTTGAACTCTCTAAAACTTCAGCATCATAGATTTTTTCTTGAGTTTTGTAATTCTCTTTCATCCTTATAAATGAAATTTAAATATTTTTAATGGGATTTTTAGCTAATACTATCAACTAATCCATTCTGTATTCCTGCTTTTCTAAGTTTCCTTAAAGCACGTTGAACAACTTGTCGGCAATATTCCCTGCTGCAACTCATATGTCTTGCAACTTCAGCTAAAGTTCTCCATTCATTAGAACCGTCTAATCCAAATCTTAGGCTTACTATCTTTCTTTCTTTCTCAGTTAAATTTGCTTTATCTAATAACTTCCAAGCCGAGGCTGTCCTTTCTGCTAATTCGGCTAATTCCATTGGAGGAGTTTGATCACTTGGAAGAATATCAACTAACTCGGAAGGATCTGATTTTGATTTAACAGTACCTTGGAGACTAACAGTGATGCTTCTCAATTCACAAGAGAGGAGTTCGTCAATTTCCTCTTTGGTTATTTTCATTTCTTCAGCTAGATCATTACTACTAGGTGGAATACCTTTAAGTTGCATAAGCTTTGATTTTGCAGATCTTAGTTTTGTAAGTTTTTCATTAATGTTAACAGGGATCCTTATCGTTCTACTTTGAGTTGACAATGCTCTATTTAAACCTTGCCTAATCCACCAATAAGCATAGGTAGAAAATCTATGTCCTCTAGACGGATCATATTTTTCTACGGCCCTTGTAAGACCTAATGTCCCCTCCTGAATCAAGTCCAGCAATTCTAATCCTTTCCCTTGGTATCTCTTGGCAAGGTTCACAACTAGTCTTAGGTTGGCTGTTATCATCTCATTTTTAGCTTTTTCACCAATTTTGATCTTTTTTCTTTCAGCTTCGGAATATTCACAAGCAGGACCCTTCCCTCCTGCCTCTTGACATCTATTAATAAGCACAACCATCTCTTGGACTTTTCTGCCCATTGTGAGTTCTCTTTCGGGAGTCAAAAGTTGATGACGACCTATTTCTCCAAGAAAATCGCTTAATGAACTCACGATTTACCTCATTGTTGATATATTCAACTTATAGTCAATTCAGTAATAAGCCACACATGTAATAATTAATTAATAATTAATTAATAATTAATAATCAGTTTATTAACATTTTTTTTTCAAATTTTCATTTTAAAAACTATAAATTCTAAATTTTAATTATTTCTTTTTTCTTCTCGATTCTAGAATAGCAAGTACATCTCTCCACTCAACATCTTTATGCAAAAGGGCTACTTGCAGATGATAAATTAAGTCAGCAGCTTCATTTGAGATTGAATTTTTATCATTATCTTTGCAAGCCATTATAAATTCTGCAGATTCCTCTCCTATTTTTTTTAAAATAGTATTACTGCCTGATGTTAATAAATGATTTGTGTAACTTTTTTCTGATGGATTTATTGATCTTTCGTTAATTGTATTGAATAATTCAGAGCAAATATTTGAGAAGGGAGTTGTTTTTTTCTCTTTTTTATCATTTTGATTAATTTGGATTTCATTGAAAAAACAACTTTTTTCCCCAGTGTGACATGCTCCTGAACCATTTTGTTCAATCAAAAGGATTAGTGCATCATTATCGCAGTCGAATCTTATCTCTTTAAGTATTTGGGTACTTCCACTTGTAGCTCCCTTTCTCCAGATTTCTGATCTTGATCTACTCCAGTAATGAACTTTTTGGGTCTCAAGTGTCATTGTCAACGACTCTTTGTTCATCCAGGCAAGCATAAGAATTGATCCCTCAAGCCAATCTTGTGCTATTGCAGGGATTAATCCATAATTATCAAAGCGTAGATCTTCTATCGAAAAATTAGTTGAATAAGCCATTATTTTCGTTATGTTAAATCCTGCTAATTGTGTTTTATTAAAAATTATCCTAACAGTTAATTGATGTATATTCATTCTTTGAAATTTTCATGCAGCAAAAGTTACGAGGATTTTCCTTGTTCACATAGGCAATGGCGCCATGAAGGACACTGCAGATTTGTGCATGGATATTCAAGATCATTCACCTTTTGGTTTACTGCCAAAAAATTAGACCTAAATGGTTTTGTTGTGGATTTTTCAAGTCTAAAGCTCCTAGAAAATAGACTAAAGGAGCAATTTGACCATACTTTTTTAGTAAATAAAGATGACCCTTTGTTGAATCACTGGAAAAAATTACATGACTTAGATGCTTTAGATCTAAGAATTATGGATAATGTGGGAATGGAGTTCACTTCTGAATTGATTTGGAGATGGGCTAATGAATACTTGCAGGACAAGGATAAGGGCAGAACATGTTGTTGGAAAACAGAATCAAAAGAAAATAAATCTAATAAAGCAAGTTATGAAGAATTTCCTGATTGGTTCAAATCTTAGATTAAAGTTGTATAATTTCAAGTCATGTAGAATTCTGTAATTTAGATCTTTAATCAACAGTTATCTCTCCATTAACCAGATAAATATTAATTTCGTCTTTATTAAGGTAATGGTTATGCAATAAATTATTTGAAATTTTTGTCTCGATTTGTTTTTGAATAATTCTTTTTAAAGGCCTTGCACC
>QCSV01000040.1 GCA_003211415.1 Prochlorococcus sp. AG-670-M15
ATTGGGAATATTTAAAAAAGATATAAAAGATGATTCACCCAAATTAATATTCAAAAAGAAATATTTATCTTCTGAATGGGATTCTTTTGAACTAATCCTAGAAGATTTTCTAGAAAATCAATGCAAAAATATTGCTCATCCTTATTCTGCTTGTTTCGCAGTAGCTGGTCCTTTATCTAACAACAATGCAAAAATAATAAACTTATCATGGTATATATCTGGAAATGAATTAAAAAACAAATTTAATTTTAAAAACTGCGAGCTAATAAATGATTTCGCAGTGCAAATTTATGGAATACCTTATTTAAAAAAAAATCAATATTCTACTATCCAAAATGGATCAAAAACTTTAGGTGCTAACGAAGATTTGCATGCCATTGTTGGCGCAGGGACTGGTTTAGGTATTGCAAGAGGAATAATATCAGGGGAAAAGATAAAAGTTTTAGCTAGTGAGGGTGGTCATGTTGAGTACTCCCCAAAGTCAAAATTAGAGTGGGAATTAAAAATTTGGCTTAAGAATTACCTAAAAGTTGAAAGGATATCTTGTGAAAGAATTATAAGTGGCACCGGTTTATCAAGAATTGCCGAATGGAGACTAAGCAAACCTGATGCCCAAAACCATCATCTACGAAAATATTTAAAAAAAATTGAAATATTTGATGCTGCGAGAAAAGAACTTCCTGAAAAAATTTGTAAACTCTCTAAAGAAGGGGATCAGCTAATGATAGAAGTTGAGAGAATTTGGTTAGGTGCTTATGCCTCTTTATTGGGAGATGTTGCTCTTCAAGAATTGTGCTTTGGCGGGTTATGGATTTCTGGAGGGACCGCATCAAAACATTTCAAAAACTTTAAATCAGATTTATTTATGAAACAATTTTTCGACAAGGGAAGATTAAAAGATATTCTTAAAACAATACCTATGAAAGTAATTTTAGATGAAGAGTTTGGACTTTTTAGTGCAGCCTGCAGAGCAAAAATGCTTTTAAAAAATTAGTAACAAAAAATGTCTATTCCTGAAGTAGGAAAAAAAATAAAAGTAACAGTTCCTTCTACAACTGCTAATTTAGGGCCTGGATTCGATTGTCTTGGTGCAGCATTAGATTTATATAATGAATTTATTTTTACAAGAATTGAAGGTGGTGGAGATAGATTTGATTTAATAATGGAAAGTACAGATGGTAATCACTTAAGAGGAGGTCCTGAAAACTTAGTTTTTAGAGCAGCTCAGAAAGTATGGGAGAGCGCAAATATGGATCCTTTTGCACTTGAAGCAAGAGTTAAGTTGGCAGTGCCGCCTGCACGCGGGCTTGGAAGTAGTGCTACAGCAATAGTTGCTGGATTAATCGGGGCAAATGCAATAATGAATTCTCCATTGTCCAAAGAAAAACTCCTTGAACTTGCCATTGATATAGAAGGTCATCCTGATAATGTAGTCCCCTCTCTGCTGGGTGGTCTTTGTTTGACAGCCAGGTCTTCTTCTCAAAGATGGAGAATCATTAGATGTGATTGGCACGATTCAATTAAAGCTGTTGTGGCAATACCTGCAATTCGTCTAAGTACAAGTGAAGCAAGAAAGGTTATGCCCAAGAATGTACCCATATCTGATGCAGTGACAAATATGGGGGCACTTACTTTGTTACTAAACGGCTTGAAAGCAGGGAATGCGGAACTTATAAAAGAGGGAATGTTTGATAAACTACATGAACCATACAGATGGAAACTTATTAAGGGTGGATTAGAAGTTAAAGATGCAGCACTAAATGCAGGTGCTCTTGGATGTGCAATTAGTGGAGCTGGACCAAGTATCTTAGCTTTGTGTAAGAAAGAAAACGGTAAAAACGTCAGTCAAGCAATGGTGAAAGCATGGGAGAAGTTAGGTGTAGCTAGCAGAGCTCCGTTCTTAGACGTTCACACAACGGGTAGTGAATTTAGCACTATCTCTGGTAAGTAGTTTTACTTAGGCATTTTTAATGTTATAGTCTCAAGCTAGTACAACTTCAACTAGAATAAAAAAATTATTCATTACATAAATGAATTTAGAATCTTTTCCTTGGCTATCATCTATCGTTTTACTGCCTTTAATTGGAGCATTAATAATGCCTTTTTTGAGTTCAAAAGAAGGAGAAGATAATACACTCCCTAGAAATATCTCATTAAGTTTTTTATTTATAGATTTTTTATTAATAATCGGCGTCCTTTTTCAAAAATTCAATACTTCTGATAGCTCTTTGCAACTAATAGAAAGAGCCACATGGTTACCCTCAATAGGCTTAGAGTGGTCTCTTGGCGTAGATGGGTTATCTGCTCCTTTAGTAGCTTTGAGTGGGTTAATTACATTTTTATCAGCTGCGGCAAGTTGGAAAATTAAGAAAAAATCTAACTTATATTTTGCTCTTTTATTAGTGCAGGCCTCAGCACAAGCATTAGTTTTCCTTTCTCAAGATTTCCTATTATTTTTCTTGGCATGGGAACTTGAATTGGTTCCGGTATATCTTCTTATCGCTATTTGGGGAGGAAAAAAGAAATTATATGCGGCCACAAAATTTATTCTTTATACAGCCTTAGCTTCTTTATTAATACTCATAAGTGGTCTGGCACTTGCTTTGAGTGGTGATACTTTTACTTTAAATATTAGCGATTTAACCAATAAACATGTAACAGGGAGCCTAGCCTTATTATCTTATTTAGGATTTTTAATTGGTTTTGGAGTAAAACTTCCTATCTTTCCATTACATACTTGGTTGCCCGATGCACATGGAGAAGCTAATGCACCAGTTTCAATGTTGCTCGCTGGAATACTTTTAAAAATGGGTGGCTACGCTCTCTTAAGATTCAATGTTCAAATACTACCTGAGGTACATCTTCAAATTGCACCTGCATTAATTATTCTTGGAATCATCAATATAATTTACGGAGCATTAAATGCATTTGCACAAGATAATGTTAAAAGGAGAATCGCATGTAGCTCAGTGAGTCATATGGGTTTTGTTCTGTTAGGGATTGGAGCAGTAGATGCTCTTGGAATAAGTGGAGCAATGCTACAAATGATCAGTCACGGACTTATAGCTGCAGCTATGTTTTTTGTTACGGGCTCATTCTATGAAAGAACAAATACTCTTTCCATACCAAATATGGGAGGTTTAGCAAAGGTCTTGCCAATAACTTTCGCTTTTTTCTTAGCAAGCTCTTTGGCCTCTTTAGCACTACCAGGAATGAGCGGTTTTATTAGTGAAATAACTGTATTTTTAGGTATCACTAGTCAAGAAGGCTTCAGCTCTATATTTAGATCGATAACGATCCTTATTGCAGCTATAGGTTTAGTTCTGACGCCAATTTATCTATTGTCAATGTGTAGGAGAGTATTCTTTGGTCCTAGAATTCCTGCACTAGCAACAGTTAAGGAGATGAATGGTAGAGAATTGACGATTGGTTTTAGTTTATTATTCCCTACTTTGGTTATAGGTTTTTGGCCAAAAATCGCCATAAATCTATATGAATCTTCAACCAATGCTCTCAGTCAGCAACTTACTTTAGCTAAGTTAATAGGAATAATCCCAACTTTAGTTAATTAAATTATTTTAATAAATGGATACCTCAATTTTTAAATATGGAGAATTACCAGAATTTAAAAAATTTACTCCCAAAAACATAAGTAAACAATTTCCAGTAGTACTAGAGAAGATTACTAAAGACTTTAAAAACATAGAGAAAAATTTATCTAATTATTTGATTCAAAATGATTTAAATTGGGATCAGGTAATAAATCCATTAAATGAAGTCAATGAAATTCTTAGATGGAGTTGGGGAGTAATAAGTCATCTAAATGCTGTAAATAATACTGAAAGTCTTAGAAATATTTATTCAAAATTTCTCCCCGATATTATTAGTTTGAGTAATAAATTCGGACAAAGTAAAATAATTTACAATTCTTTAGTCAAGCTTAAGGAAACAAATAATTTTGATCAAATCAGAAATAGAATTTTAGATAAAGAAATTCTTGAGATGCAACATAGAGGAATTTCACTGCAAAAAAAAGACCAAGAAAATTTCAACAATATTTCAGAAAAACTTGGAAAGTTATCAACAGACTTTAGCAACAATGTTCTTGATGCTACTAATAAATGGGTTTTGATATTAAATAAAAAATCTGAAGTCGATGGTCTTCCTGAACGAGTACTTGAATTGATGGCAATTTCTGCACACAATCACTTAAAAAAGGATGAAAAAGTTGATATTAAAAATGGTCCTTGGAAATTAAGTCTAGATATACCAACTTACACTTCATTTATGACATATGCCACCGACCGTAACCTTAGAGAGAAACTATATAAAGCATTCGTTGGTAGAGCGTCTCAAGGTGAAAAAAATAATTCTCAAATTATTGAAGATATATTATCTCTTAGAGCTAAAAAGGCTAAACTTCTCGGTTATAAAAGTTGGGCTGAACTAAGTTTGTCAACGAAAATGGCGAAAGAGATTAAAAATGTTGAAAAGCTTTTAGAAGAATTGAGAGAACCAGCATTCAAAACTGCAAAAATTGAATTAGAAATGCTCGATAAGTTTTCTAAGGCTAATGGATTTCCAAAATCACAGAATATTAAGCCATGGGATATTAGTTATTGGTCTGAACTTCTTAGAAAGGAAAAGTTTAATTTGGATCAAGAGTCTTTGAGACCTTGGTTCCCACTAGATGATGTTTTAAAAGGTTTATTTAAATTAAGCGAAAAGCTTTTTGAAATTAAAGTAGTCGAGGCAACAGATGAAGCTCCTCTGTGGAATAATGACGTTTTGTTTTTTAATATCCTTAATAAGGAAGATAACAAAATAGCATCTTTCTACCTCGATCCATATTCTCGGCCTGAATCAAAGAGAGGAGGGGCTTGGATGGATGAATGTTTGAATAAAAATAACGTCGGCAAAAAGACTCTTCCTGTTGCTTATCTTGTTTGTAATCAGACTCCACCATCAAAAGATAAACCAAGTTTGATGAGTTTTGAAGAGGTTCAGACGCTGTTCCATGAATTTGGTCATGGTCTTCAACACATGCTTACTACTGTAAATCTTCCTCAAGCAGCTGGTATCAATAATGTTGAATGGGATGCAGTCGAACTTCCAAGTCAATTCATGGAAAACTGGTGTTTCCATAAAAACACAATTTTGAATATTGCTAAGCACTATAAAACAGGAGAAAAATTATCCGACGAAAATTTTGAAAAGCTCCTAAAGAATAGAACTTTTAATTGTGGTATGGCTACTCTAAGACAACTACATTTCGCCATAACAGACCTCAGATTACACAGTAGTATTGATAAAAACGAAGGTAAAACAGCAGATGAAGTAAGAAGAGAAATTGCAAAACAAACTGCTGTTATTGAACCAATTCAAGAAGATCAATTTCTTTGTTGCTTTAGTCATATATTTGCAGGCGGGTATTCTGCAGGTTATTACTCGTATAAATGGGCTGAGGTTCTAAGTGCTGATGCATTTTCAATGTTCGAAGAAGCTGATCTAGAAAACTCTGAAGATTTAAAGTTAATAGGAAAGAAATTTAAAGATACAATACTTAGTTTAGGTGGAAGCTTACCTCCATTAGAAGTATTTAAACTCTTCAGGGGAAGAGAGCCACAAACAGATTCCCTAATAAGACACTTGGGGCTATCTGGAGCTACTTAATAATTTCATCGATTATTTTGTCAACCGCAGATTTATTTCTTACAAGATTTCTATGTTTATATACTTTTACTGATATTTTTTTCCCAAAATTTAAATTTGTCCACCAGCCAGGGAAAACCATTAGATCCCAATAAGTAAAGAAATTTACACACTCTATATCATCAAGAAAAAAATCATTATTTGCAAGTTCTCTTAAAAACTTACTGTTTATTTTCATTTCTGATATTCCTTTAAAAGGATATCTAGGTATTAATTGAGCCATCAAAGTTCCTTTGTGAGGGGAACCGATAGATATTAATCTTCTTGTTCTTTTATATCCATTTAATTTTTGAAGCCAGTACCTACCAATTATTCCTCCCATAGAAAATCCCAAAATATCTATTTCCTTTTCTAAACCATATTTATCTAAAATTAATTCGTTTAATTTATTAGTCAAATCCAGAATTGAAGTCATTCCATATGAATGATTAAGAGTTGGGGCAAAATATTCAATTCCAATATCATCAAGTTTTGAGGTGATAGAAGAAAAAATACTTGAATTATTCCAAAGACCATGAATCAATATAATAGGATTTCTTTTTTCCAAAACTTTTACTTATTTTCAAGAATTCTTACTATTGACACCTTCCCATCAAAACCTGTAATTGGAGGATTACATTTTGTCAAAATAATTTTAATTTTAGTAAGATTAAATTCCTTAGCAATAATTTCTAAAATTGCGTTTGAATATTTTTCAATTGTGAAACAATATATTTTCTTTGATTGATCTTTTAAAAGTTGAACTAATTTTGAATAGTCAACTGTTTTTTCTATATCATCATTTAATGTACATTTTTCAAAATCAGTCCACAAAAATATATCTAAAATAAATAGTTGCCCTAATTCCCTTTCTTCATCAAGAACGCCAACCCTAGCCCAAAGTTTAATATTCTCTATTTTTAAAAAAGTCTCCATCTTTAAAAGTTTTAAAGATCTTTATGTGTATAGATAGCCTTTCCAGATGAAAAATCATCAACTATATTCCCATCGCCTTTTAAGAAATATTTATAAGTTACCAAACCTTCTAGACCTACAGGTCCCCTTGGTGGAAGAGTTTGAGTAGATATACCAACTTCAGCTCCGAATCCATATCTAAAGCCATCAGCAAACCTCGTCGAGCAATTATGAAAAACACCTGCACTATCAACTACATTCATAAATTTGTTAGCAGTACTTAAATTTTCAGTAATTATTCCATCTGTATGTTTTGAACTATATTTCTGAATATGTGTTATTGCCTCCTCCAGATTATCAACAATTTTTATCGATAAAATTAAATCTAAATATTCAGTTTGCCAATCTTCTAAACTAGCCTCATACTTTAACCCTAATTCAATAGATCTTTTATCTCCAATTAATTTAACATCATTAGAATTAAACAAAGGTATGGCCTTTTCAAGAAAAGCCGGCGCGATATCTTTATGGACTAATAAAGTTTCAATAGCATTACAAGCTGCAGGATATTGAATTTTACTGTCTAATGCAACTGATAAAGCCATCTCGAGATTTACCTCATTATCTATAAACAAATGACAAATTCCATCTGCATGGCCTAGCACAGGAATTCGCGTATTCTCCTGAATAAATTTAACTAATTCATTACTTCCTCTAGGAATTATTAAATTAATATATTTCTCAAGATTTAACATCGACATGCTATCTTTTCTGCTTGTAAGTAAACATATTGCATTTTTATCAAGACCTGATTTATTTAAACCTTCTTGTAATGATTTAACTATTGCGGTATTTGTTAAATTGGCTTCACTACCACCTTTTAGCATTACCCCATTACCTGATCTTATTGCTAAAGAACTAATCTGCATCACAGCATCTGGCCTTGATTCAAAAATAACCCCTAAGACTCCTATTGGCGCAGTTTTTCTTTCTAAGATCAATCCCTTTGAAAGCTCTCTTTTAATTTGAACTTGATTTAAAGGATCAGCTAAGTCTCCAACTTTTCTTACTCCTTCAATTCCTGAATTTAATTTTTCATTTGATAACTTTAATCTAGAGAGTAAAGCCCTGGAAATACCTTTTTTTTCTGCATTTGAATAATCCGCATTATTAGCCTCTAATATTTCTTGAGTATTTTTTTCAAGATAATCAGCCATAAAATTTAAGGCTTTAATTCTATTCTGATTTTCAGTCTGACTTATTTTTATTGATGCCAAACGAACTTGATCAGCTTTTTCTAAAAGATCACTTCCTGGTTGAAGAACTTCAAAAATATTGGCCATAATAGTTTTTAGTTAATCTAATATTAATTCAAATTAACGATTCTTTAAACTAACTTTGTTTTAGAATTAATATCTAAAAAATAATTGAACTTGACTTTTCCAATCTCCATTAGAATCATAAGAACCCAATAACTCTAAATTGGGATTAGCCTGAAAAGTTAAAATCCCTAGAGGGGAGAGGTCTTCTCTACCTGGAACAGTTTGGAAGGCAAAATTTATTGCATCAGTAATATCAAATCCTATTTGAGCTACCCAAGCTTGAGAAGAAAAATCCTCATTAGATGATAATTGTTCACCATTTGCTATTCCTAAATTTTCATTGGAGAATATATTATTTGAAGAATCGTTGTTTTCAATTAAGGCTGGATATAAAGACAATTGAAATCTTTCACTAAAAGCATCCGCATTGTTGAGTTGAGAAATAAATGCTCTATTAATTAAGTTTGCAGAGTTACCTCCTATTAAACCAATAATCTGTGACCTGTTGTAACTTGGAGTACTTCTTAATTGGATTCTTTTATTTTCATCTTCAAAGGATAATTGATCTAAAAATCCTTCATAAGAAGCTTCAATTTTGATCAGTCTAGTATTACCAATTCCAAATGCACCATAGCCACTTGAATCAGCATCCACATTAACATCACCTGAGATATTTAAATCCTGCTTGTTTTCACTTATAGGTATTATAGAATCTGGAACTTTACTGACTAGAGAAAAATTAATAAATGGAACCACACCACTTCTTGACGCAAATAAAATGTAATTATCTTTATTTTTATTAAGTTTAAACGGGGTAGTATATAGATTTGCTCTACCTTTTTTAAGGTAAATAAGACCCCTAGCATTTAAATCTTTTCCTACCTCGCCATTTATAGTCAGGTCTAATTTGGTATCTAAATAAGCTTGAACTATCTCTGAATATTGAAGTTTAAATTCTGGTCCAAGTTTTAATTTAAGATTATTAAAACTCAAATTATCCAAATAATTAGGCAAAGTTTCTCCTAAAAGAACTGAATTCAAAATTGTTTCATTTGAAATTATTTCAATATTTTCATTAT
>QCSV01000041.1 GCA_003211415.1 Prochlorococcus sp. AG-670-M15
CAGACTTTCTTGATTTTGATTTATAGTTGATTTAACTATGTTTACAGGACTTTCTTTTTTAACATCCGTACGGGTTCTATCGGATGAAGTTATAGCTGATTTACCATGGGTAGACATTGATTTTCTTCTCTCTATTACTAATTCTTTACTAGATAAAGTTGTTGAAGAATTTCTGTTTACCTGAGTTTTTGGAATATGTTTTGTAGCTGATTTAGAAATATTTTGATTATTAGGAGAAGACTGAGTCCCAGAAATATGTATATCTTGAGAAGATCGAACTCTATCTTTGGTAGTTGAAGAATAAGCAGTAGCTTTTTTACCGCTATCACTCATCGCCTTTCTTCTTTCAAGTGCAATCTCTCTGCTGGTTTTTTTTGACATAATCTTCAAGTTTGAAATTCTTTAAAAACTTTTTTGAAAATCTTTCTCCAAAAAATTTTTTGGAGAAAGATATTAACTACGATAAGTAGCTTTAACGTCCTTGGAAAACTACAAAAGCTGTTCCTTGACTTTGAGTGTAAGCATCGTATCCGATGATTCTTACATGATGATCAGGGTATGCTCTATGGCATGCCTCTAATTCGCTCACGATCAAGTTAAGATCTTTTTCCCCAAAGAATGGGAGTTTCCAATAAGACCAATAAGTTTGCATACATCCACTTGGATGTACATGCTCAATAACTGGACTCCAACCTTGAGCAATTATGTACGCAATTTGGTCATATATTTCTTCCTGGGTCATCGGTGGTAAAAAACCGAATGTTTCCAGGGTTGCAACTGTTTGATAGTCGCTTACTGTGCTCTGGAAAGGCATAATTAATCAAAATGTGAATGTAATTACTCGTAAAAACGAGATTTTAATAAGTTTGAGGAGAATTAATCTCCTCAATTTCGAAACTTGAGTTAACCCTGAACATCAAGCTTGTCGACAGTGTCAAACTCGAACTTAATTTCCTTCCAAGTTTCTAGAGCAATAGCTAATTCAGGACTATGCTTAGCAGCTTCCATAAGAATGTCTCTACTCTCTTTTTCGATTTCGCGACCAGCATTACGAGCTTTTACACAAGCTTCTAAAGCAACTCTGTTAGCTGCAGCTCCAGCAGCTGAACCCCATGGATGACCATGTGTTCCTCCACCGAACTGAAGACAGGAATCATCCCCAAATATCGCTAGAAGTGCAGGCATATGCCAAACATGGATACCACCTGATGCGACTGCAAATACTCCAGGCATTGAACCCCAATCTTGATCAAAGAAGTTACCTCTTGATCTATCTTCAGGAACAAATGACTCTCTTAAGTTGTCAATATAACCAAGAGTTGTTTGACGATCACCTTCTAGTTTTCCAACCACGGTTCCTGTATGTAATTGGTCTCCTCCAGATAGTCTCAAACATTTTGCAAGAACTCTGAAGTGAATACCATGCTTTGGATGTCTATCAATAACAGCATGCATAGCTCTGTGAATATGCAGAAGCATGCCATTTTTACGACACCAATTAGCTAATCCAGTATTTGCAGTAAAACCACCAGTTATATAATCATGCATGATGATTGGCATATCTAGCTCTTTTGCAAATTCAGCTCTTTCATAGAGTTCTTCAGGAGTGTTAGCAGTACAATTTAGATAGTGACCTTTAACTTCTCCAGTTTCTCGCTGAGCAAGCTTAACTGCTTCTGCAACAAACTCAAATCTTTCTCTCCAACGTTGGAATGGTTGAGAATTAATATTCTCATCATCCTTCGTTAAATCAAGACCGCCTCTAAGACATTCATATACAACTCGACCATAGTTTTTACCAGATAATCCTAATTTAGGTTTAATGGTACAACCAAGTAGAGGTCTTCCGTATTTGTTAAGTCGATCTCTTTCAACTACGATTCCGTTTGGTGGACCACCACAAGTTTTAATGAAAGCAATTGGGAATCTAATATCTTCTAGACGTAGATGTCTTAGAGCTTTAAATCCAAAAACGTTTCCTACAAGGGATGTTAATACGTTTGTAATTGAGCCTTCTTCAAAAAGATCTAAAGGATATGCAATAAAAGCATAGAAAGCTTCAGGATCTCCAGGAACGTCTTCGATTCGATAACAACGTCCTTTATAAAATTCTAAGTCTGTAAGTAACTCGGACCAAACTGTTGACCAAGTACCTGTTGAAGATTCAGCGGCAACAGCTGCTGCGACTTCTTCTCTTGGAACACCTTCCTGACCTGTACATTTGAAACAGGCTAGTAAATCGGTGTCTAGGGGTACATATTCTGGAGTCCAGTAGGTATCTCTGTACTCCTTTACCCCTGCGTCATACTTCTTACTCATGAGGATAAATTTAGGTCTGTATAGGGAAAATAATTATTGTGCAAAATTTATAAATCTTGCTTTAATTAATTAGTCCTTTTGACCAAGAAATTCACCGTTACCTAGAGCAGGTTCAACTTCTCTATGAGGACGAGCAATAATGTGAGCTGCAACTAAACCGTCACCAACTCTTTCACAAGCATCAGCACCAGCTCTTACAGCTGCGTTAACTGCGCCTGTTTCGCCTCTAACTAATACTGTGACATAACCGCCACCAACGAATTCACGACCAATTAGGCGAACTTCTGCCGCCTTTGTCATTGCGTCTGCTGCTTCGATTGCAGGTACAAGTCCGCGTGTCTCGATCATGCCGAGAGCGATACCCATTGTTTCTGTAGCCATTGTCTACTAAATACTAAATGTGGAATGTTCAATTCGAAGAATGCTTCATTAAGTACTTATAAGTCAAGCGTTTTCGACAAAATCTCCATTAATGTTTTTTCTATCATTCATAAGTTAAACTTATCACCCTTGGTACTATTGATATGTCAATACTTATGCAAATTAGTTAGTGCATCAAAACATACTGTTGTGTTAAGAAAAAATTTACATTATGTTATTTCCGTACGAGACAGGCCCTGTCTACACAGGTGTGGAATGTTCAACCTTTCCTGTCTCCGTATCAAGCTTTGAAGTAAGATAATATTCACAATAATTTTTTATATTATTTTGAACCTTCCAGTTCTAACTATTGCGAGTGGCAATCAAAGAAAGGTTTCTGAAATTTCAGAGATGCTGGATGTTTTGTCTTTAAAGGTTGAGAAGCAACCAGAATATTTAAATGTCGAAGAAACTGGGAAAACATATTTTGAGAATGCACTACTTAAAGCCAAGGCAGCTTCTCTAGAGACAAAAACTTGGGCATTAGCTGATGACTCGGGTCTTGAAGTAGATGTTTTAGATGGTCGACCAGGAATTTATTCTGCTCGATATGCCAAAAATAATGATGAGAAAATTAAAAAATTAATTAATGAACTTTCTGATAGTCCTTATAGGAGTGCAAGATTTATAAGTTGTATGGTTTTGTGCGATCCCTCAGGAAACTTAGTTAAAGATACAACAGGAATATGCTGGGGAGAAATTCTCAAGAACCCCAAATATCCTAATGGGGAATTCGAATCTATTTTTTGGGTTAAAGAAGCTAATTGTGTTTACGGTGAGCTCTCACAATCACAACTAAATAAATTAGGTAGTAGAGGTAAAGCTGCTAAAATTATGTCACCTTTTTTAAAAAAAGAGATAGGTTTAAGTTAAAAAAGGTTTAAATAAAAAATTCTCAGTAATTTGAGATTTCTTCAATTGCTCTAATAGCAGCAGCTGCGGCTTCTTCTACATCGCCTTCTTTCCCAGCGAGAGTTAATCTACCAAAAGCGCCAACTGCCTTCACATCAACAACAGTTATGTTAGATGCTTTTTCAGCTTCATTTGCTGCTTTTAAAACATAACCAGCAGGTTCAGTTTCCAATATAAACATACTCATTCCAGATTGAATCATTGATCCACTTCTGTTTTGTCTATTTATTAAAACAGCATGGTCTGGAGTAATCGCGCGAATTACTTCAGTCCAACTTGTTGAAGGTTTTGTTCTTTTTCTAACTTCACTTCCAATAGCATCTAGAACAACATCTCCAGAATGTAAAACAGTGCTTTGATCTTTGTGGTAAAGAGCAAGTGAACCAAATGCTCTTTCAACAATCATCTGACCAAGTCTTACATTACTTGCTTTTAAGGCAATATCAGTGACTCTATGAACGGCCATCCCAGGCGAAACTTCCATCCAAAGACATGAATCACCAGGGATAGGTAAAAAACCTCTACTAACCGTACCCATATATGCAGCTAATTGAGGTTGAAGAGAATCTAAAAAAACATATGTTCTCAACTCAATTTGCTCAACTTGACTGGCTTGTCTGGATACCAAAGACTTTTCTGAATCAGTTGTAATAAAACAGCTAGCACCACTGGCCTGAGATTGCACCTCAGATCCTGTCACAAGAGAACTCCCTTTTTTTCGGTTCCCTCTATTTAAACTAGAAGTTGGTTCCATTCACGCGACTATAACGGATAATGGTTCATTTTTTCTATTAAATTTACTTGCATGCTTCCCACAAAACGATAACTTCAAGTAAAAGATATGCATTTTTATGGGAACTTCTCAAAAAAAAGAACCAAATGTTTCTGGTACTGAAAAAGAATTAACTCCTGATCAAACTCTTGGATTAGTTAGCCTAAGTTTGATGCAAAAACTATCTCAGAAAGACCCATCTTTTAGTTGGTTAGAAGAAGATAAAATAGAGAAAGTAAATCTTAAAAACCTTAGAGATAGATTGGAGTTAACACAATTAGCTATAGATACAGGAGCCCCTTTAACCACTTCAGAAGTGACAACTTTAATTGGAGCTAAGCCTGGTAAATCTAAGTTAGAAAGAGCAGGATTATTAGCTACGAAAATAGCCAGAAATGTATGGAAGATATCAAAAACTAGTCAAGGAAATTCTTTTTATAGAAATTAAAATACGCCCTAAAAATAATTTTCATAATTCTCATTTAAGTATTTAAACATTCATATAAGTTTTTTAAATGTGTATATTTTTGTAAGAGAACTTATTAATTACTTTCTTAAATTAAAAAGTTTATGCAAGCTTGAAATACAAGCTCTTGAAAATTTTTAATGAGTAAAGTTGAATTTAATAAGGAAGCTGGGCCCAGGGAAGTTTTTTGTGGTTTAACTTCAATAGTTTGGCTACATAGAAGAATGCCGGATGCATTTTTTCTGGTAGTAGGCTCGAGGACATGTGCTCATTTAATTCAAAGCGCTGCTGGAGTCATGATTTTTGCTGAACCAAGATTTGGGACAGCTATTCTTGAAGAAAAAGATCTTGCCGGTCTTGCTGACGCTCATGAAGAATTAGATCGAGTAGTTAATGATCTTATTGCGAGAAGACCAGAAATTAAAACTCTTTTTCTGGTTGGATCATGTCCAAGTGAAGTAATCAAACTAGATCTTGCAACTGTCGCAGAGAAATTAAATAATAGATTTTTAGGTCAAGTAAGATTCGTTAATTATTCTGGCAGCGGGATAGAAACAACATTTACCCAAGGAGAGGATGGTGCCTTAAAAGCTTTAATTCCATTAATGGAGTCTTCAAATGAGGAGAAATTATTATTAGTTGGGACTCTTGCAAATAATGTAGAGGATAGGTTTAAAAAGATTTTTGGAAATTTAGGGATTTCAAATGTTGAGAGCTTTCCACCAAGGCAATCAACAGAATTACCAAAGATTGGCAAAAACACAAAAGTATTACTAACTCAGCCTTATTTAAGTGAAACAGTTCGAGACCTTAAACATCGCGGTTGTGAAATAATTTCGGCTCCATTTCCTCTAGGTATAGAAGGAAGTACTGAATGGTTTTTAGCTGCAGCAAAAGCTTTCAAAATTAGTGAACTTAAAGTTCATGAAATTATTTCGCCTTTAATCAATAGAGCAAAACTTGCTCTTGAATCTCACAAGGAAATACTTAAGGGGAAAAGATTATTTCTTCTTCCTGAATCGCAACTGGAAATATCTTTGGCAAGATTTTTGCATAATGAATGCGAAATGGATCTTATAGAGGTAGGAACTCCTTACCTAAATAAGGAATTAATGAAAGAGGAGATTAATTTATTACCCGATAATACAAAAATTGTCGAAGGACAACATGTAGAAAAACAATTAGATCGAGTAAGGGAATCTAATCCAGACTTAGTAGTTTGTGGGATGGGTTTAGCTAACCCACTTGAGGCAGAAGGAATCAGTACTAAGTGGTCGATAGAAATGGTATTCAGTCCAATTCATGGTATTGATCAAGCCGCAGATTTGGCAGGTCTCTTCTCTAAACCTTTAAAAAGGAATCAAATACTAACTTCAAAAACTTTAGTAACTCATTAAAAGACTATGGAATTAACTCTATGGACATATGAAGGGCCTCCACATGTTGGGGCTATGAGAATCGCCTCTTCAATGAAAGATATACATTATGTGCTTCATGCCCCTCAAGGAGATACATATGCAGATCTTCTCTTTACAATGATTGAGAGGAGGGGGCAAAGGCCTCCAGTAACTTATACAACTTTCCAGGCTAGAGACCTTGGAGGTGATACAGCTGAATTAGTGAAGAAAAATATTAAGGAAGCTGTAGAACGTTTTAAACCCAAAACTCTTTTAGTTGGAGAAAGTTGTACGGCAGAACTAATCCAAGACCAACCCGGGGCTCTTGCAAAAGGAATGGGGTTTGATATGCCAATTGTTAATCTTGAATTACCTGCCTATAGTAAGAAAGAAAATTGGGGAGCTTCAGAAACTTTTTATCAATTAACAAGAACTCTTTTAAAAGAAAAAGTAAGTTCCTCAGAAAAAATAAGTCCTCTAAGGTGGAAGGAATTAGGTCGCAGACCTAAAGTTAATATACTTGGTCCTTCATTGCTTGGATTTAGATGTAGGGATGATGTTATCGAAATCCAACGTATACTCTCAGAACAAGGAATAGATACAAACGTTGTTGCTCCATTAGGTGCTAGTCCAGATGATATTGAAAGACTAATTGATGCTGAAATAAATATTTGTCTTTATCAAGAAATTGCTGAAGCATCATGCGAATGGCTTAAACGAAACTTTGGAATGGAATATACAAATACTATTCCAATTGGAATAAAAAATACAATTGAATTTATAAATGAAGTTCATAATAAGTTGGATCTCCCTTTGACTAATAAAGAAGAATTAGAACACAAGTCAAAACTTCCTTGGTATTCAAAATCAGTTGACTCAAATTACTTAACTGGCAAAAGAGTTTTTATTTTTGGTGATGGAACACATGCTATCGCGGCTGCAAAAATTGCCAAAGATGAATTAGGTTTTGAAGTAGTTGGTCTTGGGACATATAGCAGGGAAATGGCGAGACAAGTAAGAGCAACTGCAAAAGAACTAAATGTAGAAGCTTTAATTACTAATAATTATTTAGAAGTAGAAGATGCAATGAAAAAAGCCGCGCCTGAACTAGTTTTAGGGACTCAAATGGAAAGGCATAGTGCCAAGAGACTTGGCATTCCATGTTCAGTAATAAGTACACCAATGCATGTTCAAGATGTTCCTGCAAGATATAGCCCACAAATGGGATGGGAAGGAGCCAATGTAATTTTTGATGATTGGGTACATCCCTTAATGATGGGATTAGAAGAGCATCTTATAGATATGTTTAAACATGACTTTGAGTTTGTCGACGGTCATCAAAGCCATTTAGGACATACAGCTACGGAAACAAAGGATTTAATAAATTCTGACGATAAAAAAGATAATAATCCTAAAGAGGGCATTATCTGGACTGAATCAGGTAGAGCTGAATTAACAAAAGTTCCATTTTTTGTAAGAGGTAAAGTCAAAACAAATACTGAAAAATTCGCAATTTTGAGAGGAATTCTAGAGATAAGTGATGAAACTCTTTACGATGCCAAAGCATATTTCAATTAATTTTTACTAATAAACTATAATTAAGTCATGAGTATTTTCACTCATAATCCAATAGATTCAATCCTAAAAATTCAGTTATAAGAACATATTCCCGACTTTTAATACAATTAAATACATATTTGTTTAGAAACATATTTCATGTGTATTTACGCTGCAAGAATATAAATAATAATGTGTTTTAAGCTTTAAATGACAAGTACTATAAATAGACCTCTTGATGGAGAAGGAAGTGTTCAAGTAAAGCAAGATCCAAAAATAAATATTGAAGAAGGGGCTTTAGTTATTGCCGTATATGGGAAGGGTGGCATCGGAAAATCAACTACATCATCAAACCTTTCTGCGGCATTCTCAAAATTAGGTAAAAAGGTTCTACAAATTGGATGTGATCCTAAACACGATAGCACTTTCACTTTGACTCACAAAATGGTTCCTACAGTTATCGATATTCTCGAAGAGGTAGATTTTCATAGCGAAGAATTAAGGCCAACCGATTTCATGTTTGAAGGTTTTAATGGCGTAATGTGCGTCGAAAGTGGAGGTCCTCCTGCTGGGACAGGGTGCGGAGGATATGTAACCGGTCAGACAGTAAAACTATTGAAAGAGCATCACTTATTAGAAGATACTGACGTAGTTATTTTTGATGTCCTTGGAGACGTTGTTTGCGGGGGATTCGCAGCTCCATTGCAACATGCAAATTACTGTCTAATTGTTACTGCTAATGACTTCGATTCAATATTCGCTATGAATAGAATAGTCTCTGCAATTAAAGCAAA
>QCSV01000042.1 GCA_003211415.1 Prochlorococcus sp. AG-670-M15
GAAGCTTTATGAGTGGATTAATTAAATATTTTTTAGAAAATAACAAGAATTTTTTGGAAGGAGTTTCTTTTGTAATTATTGAACCCAATGGAGGAATGGTAGAAAAACAAAAAAATAAATTGGAGGAATTTTTAAAATTAGGTATTGATATTTTATGGAAAAATTTGGAAGAAGTAGAGGAAAATAATATAAATGGCATAGTTCTTGCGAATGAGGTTTTAGATGCTTTGCCAGTAGAGAGAATAACCTTCTCAAAAGGAAAATTACTTCGACAAGCAGTTTCTATAGACCAAAAATCTCAAAAATTATTTTTTGATGAAATGCCAATTACAAGTGAATTAGAAAAAAGTATTGAACTTGCTAAAAATGATTTGGGAATTACTATTCCGCCTGAAGATGTTCTCGAAGGATGGACGACAGAATGGCATTTAGATAACTCAAAATGGTTAAAAGCTATTTATGGAAAAATTAATAATGGTATTTTATTGATAATTGATTACGCAAAAGAAGCTAATAAATACTATAACTCTAAGAATTCTGATGGGACGATAGTTTCTTATGAAAATCAAAAAATGATGAATAATGTCCTAGATTCTCCTGGAAATTGCGATTTAACATCTCATGTTTGCATAGAAACTTTAATTAATGATGCTGAGACTCTTGGATTTAATACTGTTGGAATAACTAAACAAGGAGAGGCTTTGTTGGCACTTGGATTGGCAGAGAGACTTTATGGAATTCAGAAGGAATTTAAGGAGGATTTATCAAATGCTCTTTTAAGAAGAGAGGCATTACTTAGACTCGTAGATCCTGTATGTCTAGGTGATTTCAAGTGGTTTGTTTTTAATAAGTTTAAGGAGAAGGAAATGAATATGAATATAAATTCAACCTGTTTGCATTAAGAAAAAAACTTTAAAAATAATGAATCCTCTACGTCATCATATATATCTACTGCACCAATTTCTTTCGGTAATATAAATCTCATTTTGCCATCACGAACTTTTTTATCACCCATAAGTATTGTAAGAACATCTTCTTTATTTATTTTTGGGATCTCTGTAGGAAGATCGTAACTCCTCAAAAGATTCTTTTGTCTTTCTAATTCTTCTTTAGACCATAACCCTTTCTCAATTGCTATTTCCCCCGCAATATTCATACCAATTGATATTGCCTCACCATGTAGAAATTTGCCGTATCCACATAAATTTTCAATAACGTGACCAAAAGAATGACCATAATTCAATATTGCTCTAACACCATTTTCATGTTCGTCTTGAGAAACAATATGAGACTTTGTTTTTATTGAACTATTAATTATTTTAATTAGATATTCATTCTTGAGATCTATAAGTTCATTCTTGTTTTTCTCAATTTCTAAGTATTCGAAAAGTTCTTTGTCTCTTATTACTCCGTATTTTATTACTTCGGCCATGCCTGCATTAAATTCTCTTTTGGGCAAACTTTTTAAAGTTTCTGGATCAATAAAAACTGCTCTAGGTTGATTGAAAGCTCCAATTAAATTCTTACCTTTTGGATGATTTACTCCTGTTTTTCCTCCCACAGATGAATCAACCATCGATAATAATGTTGTCGGAATCTGAATATATTCGATACCTCTCAGCCAAGTAGCAGCTGCAAAACCACTTACGTCTCCAACAATTCCTCCTCCTAGGGCAATAATTATTGAATTTCTATCTAAGCCAAATTCAAATGCGACATCATATATTTCACTTAAGGTTTTTAAGTTTTTATATGATTCTCCAGCCTTGATATGAAACATTTTGGCCTGAAATTTATTATCTCTTAAATTATTTAAGAATTTTTCTCCATACAAATTTGATATTTCTTCATTTGAAATCACAAGTATTTTTCTATTCTTTGTTATTCCAATTTTTAAGAGTTCTTCGCTGATATTATTCAGTACCCCTGCTTCTAGAGTTACTTCGTATGACTTATCGCCTAATGGGACTAATATTTGTCTCTTATTCACAATTGATTACCTAGTTAAATTTATAAATATTTGGTATTAAATAATTTATATATTAGCAAAATCTAAGCTCTAGATACTTAAAAATTCAGTTGTTAAGAATTAGAAATGGTAATAAAATCATTCTATGAGTTTTAAAAAAAATATAAACGATATTAAAAAAAATTATTCCCTAGGAATAATTGGAGGTGGTCAACTGGCTTTGATGTTAACGGAGGCAGCAAAAAAAAGAGATTTAGAAGTATGTGTGCAAACAAAATCTTGTGATGATCCTGCTGGTTCAAAAGCAGATCATGTCATAGAAGCTGATCCTTTAAAGATAAGAGGAAATAAATCATTAATTAATGAGTGTGAAAAAATAATTTTTGAAAATGAATGGATAAAAATTGATAAATTAAATTTAATTGACAATAACGATATTTTTGTTCCAAGCCTTAATGCAATGAAGCCATTAGTAGATAGGTTTTCTCAAAAAAAATTAATAGATAGAATGAATATTCCCTGCCCAAAATGGATAAGTATTGAAGATTTTAAAAGTCTCGCAGATGAGGAAATCAATAATTGGACTTTTCCTTTAATGGCAAAATCAAATAAAGGTGGATATGACGGCAAAGGGAACAGAAAAATAAAGACAAAAGAAGATTTAGATTCTTTTTTAACAGCGAATAATTCTGATGAATGGTTGATAGAAGAATGGATAGAGTATGAAAAAGAACTGGCTCTTGTTGGTTCGAGAGATAGGACCGGTAAGATAAGATTCTTTCCAATAGTTGAGACATACCAATCAAACCATGTTTGTGATTGGGTTCTTGCACCTGGAACAAATGAATATGATTTGAACTTATTTGCAATAAATATTTTCTCTTCAATAGTCAATGAACTTAATTACGTTGGAGTTCTAGCTATTGAATTCTTCTTTGGAGATAATGGTCTTTTAATTAATGAAATAGCTCCTAGAACACATAACTCAGCTCATTTCTCTATTGAAGCTTGCACTTCAAGTCAGTTTGATCAATATGTTTGCATTTCTTCTGGGATAATGCCGCCTGAAATTAAAATGAACTGTGAAGGTGCAATTATGATAAATCTACTGGGATTAAAAAAGAATTTCCCAATCTCAATGCAAACCAGAATTAAAATGTTATCTGAAATTGAGGGTTCTAATATTCATTGTTATGGCAAATCTCGAGAAATTCTGGGAAGAAAAATGGCTCATGTCACATTTTTATTAAATGGCAAAACGCATTCAGAAAGATATGATGAGGCACAAGTTTTATTAACTATGGTAAGAGACATCTGGCCATCTCCAAATGGATAAAAAAATAAGTTAAAGTTAAGTTACTGGATCTTTGGTTAAGTTCTTCTTTATGTGCTCTGATCTGACTCTCTTTCGACATGAGGAGACTGTCGTGATGCGGTAGTAAACCGATCTTGTAATCGGAAACGAAAGCCCACTTTGAATCCTCTTCTGGCATTTCCAGGTCGATGCAGCAGAGAACTGACGGGGATCCGGTCTAACCTATCAGAACGCTTGCTGTAACAAGCTTTTGGTAGGTATTTTATTTTTTAGAAATAACTGAGCTGTTTTATACTATATCAGTGTAAATAATTTATTTGCCAAAATACTTGACGATCCATTTCTAATATATTTATATTAATAGTACACATGTATTACTAAGTAATGACTTTAGGAGGAGCTAATGTTTGGACTAATTTTTCTTACGGTTATCGTAATGAGTCCCCAAGTGGTTGGTTGCTTAGCCCAGACCGCAGCAGATTAATTTTATTTATAAGGAATAAAAAATCTCCAAGAAATAGTATGAGAATTTTTGCTCATACATATTTTGCAAATGATCTTGGTGAGCCAATGGCAATCAAATCATCAACTCAGATGTATTTGGATAATGCTTGGGATAAATGGCATGACCTTCAATTAGAAGGCTGGACTTTTGAAGAACTTGAATTACCTGAATCAGTATGACTAACTTAAATCCAATCAAAAAAAAACTATCAAAAGTAGATAGAAAGATATCTATACAAGACCCATCAAAATTATTAGCAGAATTTTTTAATGGTGTTGTCATTGAACTTGATGAAGAATATAAATATGACTCATAAAGAATTGATAGATCAAGTTTCCGCAAATTTATTTAAACAAAGTGGAAAGTTAGAAAGCAGAAGATCCTGGTTAGCAATGAGAAATTATCTTGAACAATTAGATAGCGAACAACTTAAATCCATGCTTAAGGATCACGCATGATTTAAGAAATTTATTTATGAATTATTTATTTGGTTTTAATTTTTTTTTTAATTCTTAGAAAACCATAAGTTGCAAAGCCAACCAAAAACATATCCAAGTAAATATGCCAAGTAGGAAAAATCTGGTGTATTAATTCCATTAACGTTTTATTGCTATTTGCCAATAAGGATAATCTAAATTTGATTTTTCTCTAATCAATTGTAATTTTCTAGAATTTATTTTTACTACAATTCCATCTGTTGGATATTTACTAAAAAGCTTCCCTTCTAGCCAACGTTTTCTAAATACTTCAACTTGGCTTGTAAAGTTGCATGAAATATCCTGAGGGATCGTGAAGCCGAGCTTTGAAAGACTCTTTTTGGACTCATATTGGTTAAGTGTTGAATTAAGTATTTGAAATGCGCAGAAGCTAAGACTTTCAGAAAATCCTTCTTCAGCTCTTAGAAATCTAGAAGCGATTCTCTGGGAGATATTTGGACTTTGGTTGGGTGCGTATAATTCACCTCTAACTTGAAGAACTCCTCGTAAAGGGAGATTATTGGAAATGTCTTGGACTTTAATAAGTTTACTAGTAACGTCGGACCCTTTTCTTGAAATTGCTTTCTCCAAGCTTCCATCCCTATATTGCAAAGCAACAGCACAACCATCAATTTTCGGTTCAATTAATAATCTGGTGTCTTCTAACAATCCTTTCAAAAATTCATCTATTGAATCCTTTTCTAATGAAGGTAAAACTAGATTAGTTTTCTTTTTAAAGTAATCACAATTAGGGTTAGTTCTTAATAAATTTTTTTCAAGTTTGTCGAATTGCTTATCAGAGATTAAAGCATTACCATTTCTATAATTATCGTCATACCATTCAATTCGTTCTTCTAAATAAGTCTTCATTTAATACGATGGCTTAAGTTTTTGACTAGGTATCCAACTTGGTTTATCTATGATCCATTTTTCTCTATCTTCAAATTTAACAGTCCATAAAAGATATGAAGAAATTTCTTCTAGAGTTAGGGCAACCAAATATCTTGTTTTTGGACTTATTGATATAAATCCAAATAATAAAATTAATAAAATAAGTTTAAACATGCCTTTAATCATTTAAAAACTCAGCGTAATTTTTGCGAACTTTTTAATTAATGCAATTCTTATAACCTTCAATCTTTGCTAGTTCATCAATGTTCAAACCTGTTTCCTCTAGTAAAGTTTCTCCTATATCGTCCTTATTAAATTTAGTTAAAGCTCCTTTAGTAGAGTACTTAATACATAGGTTTTTGTATTTTGCTTCTTTGACAACAGGAGATAAATAAAAACCAAACAAGATGATAAAAGCTCCGTAGGTTACAACTTTTCTATGGTTTTTCCACCATTCATAAAATTTATTGGACACGAAAAATAAATAATTAACTTCTATTTTAAATTGATTGTCAACAAATTACTTTAGTAATTGAAGGATTGCTTAATTTATTGTTTTTTCATTAATAGATTTAACCCAAGAATAATATCTTGATTTTCTAATCCTTTGCTCTTTCGAGACTAATCTATCCGCAGATTCTAGGGGTGATTCTCCTTTCTCAATTTTTGTTGTAATAGATATACCAAAACCTTTTGCTTCAATTTTTGCAATGCCACCCTCTAAAAAAAATAAAAAAGACCAACCTTTATTCCATCCTAAATAGAAAGGATTTCGATACATTGCATTCTTCCGAATATACTCTTCAATGTTATTTTCCTTTTCAAGGTGCTGCTTGTATACACTATTACCAAATAAGAAGTTTATAGCAGATTATTTCTGGGAAGTAATTTTCGTATTTAAATAATTTTTTGTATGAATACTTGACGTCCAGGAGTAGTACATTTATATTAATAGTACAACTGTATTATATTAATGGCATCAGGAGTAGCTAATGTTCGGACTAATTTTTATAGTGGCAGCCTTACTGACACCCCAACTGGCTTGTTGTTTAACAAAAAAAGTGGTTTATTAATTCTTTTTGAGAGTTATAAGAAATCTATATCTAATAATTTAAAAGTTTATACTCACCTTTTCTACGCAAATGAATTAGGTGAACCAGTCCAACTTAAAAATTCAAGACTTCATTCTATTGAGTGTGCTTGCGAAACATGGGATGAATTAGTTTCAGGAGGTTGGCAAATTGTTACTAGTAAATTCCACTAATCATGTTTAAGGTAAATCCTTCAAAATGGGAATATCTAAAAGAATCTACACTAAAACGAAAACGTACAAAGATTTGTATTACTTGCAATCACTTTCGCTACAGCACTACAGAAACTTTTGCTACTGTCTTGATATGTCCAAGATACGAAAAACGTATACCACAGGGTGATCATTTACTTAAAGGTTGTGAATATTGGCAAAAAAATAGGACTATATTTTCTCCTGAAGCATCTTAATGATTATCTAATTAAACTTTTCTAGGTACAGATATTTAATTATGTAAACAAAGCATTATTTTATACAACTTTAAAAAATCTTTTTAAGTAATTTGAAAAATATGATTCAATTTTACTTTTCTATATTTCTATTAGTTGTGCTTACATTTTTTGCACTTTTATTAGATGCACCAGAATTGGCTACTTTAATTCAAACATTTTAGCAAATATAAATCAGCATTTTTACTGATTTACTTTCTTTATAAGTAAGGCGTAAGTTTAAATTGTTGAATAGGAGGGATCTAATGATTGACAGTCCACCAGAGGAGTTAGATTATAAAATTTAAATCTAGATAAAACTAATGCTAAATCTGGAATGAATTTTCTTTTTGAGATTCATTCCTTTTTAATTTCTTTCTAAAAAAAATGTGAAATTATAAATATTAAATTTTTAAAATAAAAAATTTGTTCATATTAAATTGATTTGATGTCAAAGACACTTGTAGAAAGTGATTAACTTTACCTGAATCCAAAACCAGTTTTTTGTTCTTCTTTTTCTTCCCATTCATTCATAATTTGTTTTAGTAAACTTTTAACTTCTAAATTCGAAGCATCAGTATCTTTTTGAAGATTTATACAAATGTTTTTTATTTCCTCGTAAGCATTATCAACTAATATTGTTTTTTGATCTGGATTAGCCATAGAATTTTAAAATGCTCCATTACAGTTGAACCCACTGCAGTTAATAACCCTAAAAATATTTATTACAAAGTTGTGGAATCTTTCATCATAAAAAAATGCCCAGGTTGTAAATATAGCAAAACCAGAGAAGGCAAAAGCCGCATATTGAAGCCAATGTATTCCATAGCTGTCTAATCCATTTTTATCAAAATCAGAATTACTCAATTGCTTTTTTACTTATAATAAAAATTTTTTTTTTAAAAGGAGAGTTTGTTTTGAAGGATAGATTTATTTTTTTCTTTAAGACCCTAATGTATTGATAGTTTAAATAAAACCAGGTATTATCCACCCAAAAAAACCGTAGTTTATTATCAAAGCTAAAAAACCAATCATAGCTAATCTTCCATTTGTTATTTCGGCATTTTTCCAAAATTTACCCATATATTTTTTATTTTTTTTCAAATTTTTATCTGTCAAATAATTTGGTTCTAAAGGTTCCTGCAACCTTTTGATGGCGTATAAAGAAAATTGAATCGTAATTGCGATAATAACAACTATAAAACTAGTAAGTGCATCCATTTTTAGATTTTATATGTGATCAATTAGTAAGCCAAAGAGTAAATGACATTTTTATGTATCAAACATTTCCTAATTTCTGCTTTATTAACAGAGGAAACCTTAACTTGAATTATTAAAGAATGTAACATATTTAAATAAAATTAGTATGAATTCTTACTTTTTCTTTGTATTTCACATTTTCGAAGACTTTAATGTCACATTTATGTGTCAGTAATATTCAAAGAGTAATCTTAATTTTATTATAAAATTAGCTTTAGAGTCTTATTCATCTAAGTCAGAAAAGTATTGAAAAATTTTTAATATGAATATATTTAGAATGTTATTTATTTAAATTAATATTTATTAACTAAAAATTATTACTTTTGTTTAATTTCTGGAAGGTAAAATTTATTGCCTAATGTATAGCCAATTGACATAAGTACGAACCCAATAAGTTGAGGTAAATGAGAATTTGCTAGAGAGATTTTTTCAATCATTTCTCAATCTATAAAATAATATGATAATAAAAAAATTTTAATTATGTAAATTTATTTTTTTTTGATTCTTTAATTTCCCCAGATTTTTTTAGTGAATTAACAAGTCTTTCATTTTCTGTTTTTAAATTTTCTAATGCAGATTTTGTGAATTGTTCTTTAGCCTCAAATTTTGCTGAACTTATAACTTTTTTATTAG
>QCSV01000043.1 GCA_003211415.1 Prochlorococcus sp. AG-670-M15
ATATAATTCTCCGTTAGGAATTTTAAAAGTTGGAGCAACCTTCTTAGCTACATATTGATAGTCAATACCAAATATTTCACTTTTCTTATCTTCAGTCGACATTCTTTGAGCTTCTAAATTTTCTGTTGGACCTCCTGGAATCATTTTGCAGGCTTGGCGAATGATGCTTAGTGATTGTCTCATCTCTTCAACTCTTACTCGATATCTCGCATAACAATCTCCTTCTTTTTCCGAAGCAATCTGCCAATCAAAATCGTCATAACATTCATAACTATCGACTTTCCTTAAATCCCAGGAAACTCCAGAAGCTCTAAGCATTGGCCCAGACAAAGACCAATTAATTGCCTGGTCTCTTTCTATTGTTCCTAGACCTTCAATTCTTTTTCTAAAAATTGGATTATTTGTAATTAATTTTTCGTATTCATCTATCTTAGGACCAAACCAATCGCAAAAGTCTATACATTTTTCTAACCATCCGTATGGGAGATCACATGCGACACCCCCTATCCTAAAGAAATTATTATTTATAAGCCTTTGTCCAGTAGCAGCTTCCCAGAGATCATAGATCATCTCTCTTTCTCTAAAAATATAGAAAAATGGAGTTTGAGCTCCTACGTCTGCTAAAAAGGGACCAAGCCATAAAAGATGATTAGCAATACGATTAAGTTCGAGCATAAGAACTCTGATGTAACTAGCTCTTTTGGGAACTGGAATATTAGCTAATCTTTCAGGAGCATTTACTACAATAGCTTCATAAAACATTCCTGCTGCATAATCCATTCTGCTTACATAAGGGACATACATTACATTTGTTCTATTTTCAGCTATCTTTTCCATTCCTCTATGTAAATAACCAATTACTGGCTCACAATCAATGACATTCTCACCATCAAGAGTTACAACTAACCTTAAAACCCCATGCATTGAGGGATGGTGAGGGCCAAAATTGACCACCATTGGTTCTGTTCTAGTCTCTAGCTGAGCCATTCGAAATTTAACTTCTAAATAAATCTTAGTCGAAAGTTATGCAAACTGACCTATCTGATTCATCTTTTTTCAATCATAAATCAGTTATGACAGATGAGATTATGGCCTCATTAGAGCATTACCCACTTATACATAACAATCAACTTAAGGGAATAGACGCAACTTTAGGCGGAGGCGGGCACTCTTATCATTTATTGAGAAAATATTCGGATTTAAATATAATTGGACTTGATCAAGATCCATTCGCAAGAAAATCAGCATTAAAAAAACTTGATGAGTTTAAAAGTAGGATTGATATAAGGGCTTCAAATTTTGCGGATTTTGTACCAAAAGAAAAAGTTTCTTTTGTGATTGCAGATCTCGGAGTAAATAGTAACCAACTTGATGACCCTAAAAGAGGATTTAGTTTCCAAAAAGATGGTCCGCTTGATATGCGCATGAATCCTTTGCTTGATGTTGATGCAGAGAAATTAATTGAGGTTTTAAATGAAAAAGATCTAGCTAACCTTATCTATAAATATGGAGATGAGAGATTATCAAGAAAGATTGCTAGGAAAATAAAATTAGATTTGAAGGAAAATGGAAAATATTCTGGGACAAAAGAGTTAGCTTACTCTATTGCAGGCTGCTTCCCACCAAAACAAAGATATAAAAAAATACATCCAGCAACAAGAACATTTCAAGCACTAAGAATTGCTGTTAATAAAGAAATTGAAGTATTAGAAAAATTTTTGCAAGTTGTACCTGAATGGCTTTTGCCAGGGGGTATTATTTCTGTTATTAGTTTTCATTCTCTTGAGGATAGGTTAGTTAAAAGTTGTTTTAAGAATGATCAAAGACTAAAAAACCTGACAAAAAAGCCAATAACTCCTTCCGAAGAAGAAGTCGAACTTAATAAAAGAGCTAGAAGTGGAAAATTAAGAATTGCTCAATTAAATTAAAAGCCAATAATTTCTATCGTAATGATCTGATTGTATTTGTAAGAATATGAATTGCTTGTTTTATATCTTTTGAATTAGTACTTAATCCAATACTTAACCTTATTGAAGATTCTGCTTCTTTCAGAGATCTACCTAAGGCTAGTAAGACATGAGATGGTTCACCACTACTACATGCAGATCCAGTAGAACAAATTATTTTAGATTTTAAAAGTTTATGAAACTTTGCTCCGTTTAAATCCAATACAGTCAAATTTAAATTGTGAGGTAATCTTTTTTCTATGGATCCATTAATTAATAAACCAGAATTATTTTTTAACAACCCCTCTAAAAGGTTATTTCTATAAAAAAGTAATTTCTCAGCATTATTTTTTTGATTAAGAACTGCTATCTCTATTGCTTTAGCAAAGCCAACTACTAGAGGAAGAGGTAATGTGCCAGACCTAAGACCATATTCCTGACCTCCTCCAACAATTAAAGGCTCAAGATTAATTTCTTCATCAATCAAAAGAAGTCCTATCCCTTTAGGACCATATATTTTGTGAGAACTAATCGTTATCATATTTACGTCTGATAAAAGATTGTCTAACTCGATATAACCTAAACATTGTGCGAAATCAGAGTGCAAAGTTATTCCCCTCGATTTACATATCTTTGAAATATTCTCTAGAGGCTGAATAACTCCAATTTCGTTATTTGCCAACATAACACTAACCAGAAATGTATCTTCTCTTATATTTTTATTGAATTGTTCTTCTGAAATTAAGCCATCTTTCTCAGGATTAATTTCTGTAACCATAAATCCCTCTTTTTTAAGTTGGTTAAGGGGCTCCAAAACAGCTTTATGCTCTGTTTTTAAGGTAATAATATGTCCATAATTTCCTGTTTTTTTATAGAAATTTCTAGCAAAACCTAATAAGGCTAAGTTATTAGATTCAGTTGCCCCACTTGTAAAAATAACTTTTTTATTCTTAAGAAATAAACTTTGTTCTATTTTTTCTCTTGAGGCTTCCAATATAGCGCTTGCGTTAATCCCCGCCAAATTAGATTTATTTGCAGGGTTAGAAAATATCTCACTCCAAAAAGGTTTCATAGAATCAACGACATCTTTAGAGCAAGGAGTCGAAGATTGATAGTCTAGTAGTATGGGAGTTGATAGCATTATGTTTAGTATATAAAATTCTGTTTATTACTAGAAAATCAAATTAAAGAATTAAAAAAATGAATGAAATTAATCTAATAAATAACGAACCTGTAAGAAAATCAAGAATTTTATTAGTTGATGATGAGCCTGGTTTAAGAACAGCTGTTAAAACATTTCTAGAAGATGAAGGCTTTGAAATATTTATTGCAGTTGATGGAGAGGATGGTTGGGAAAAAGCTCAAACAGTCTTCCCCGATTTGATAATTAGCGATGTTATGATGCCTCGAGCCAACGGTTATGCTTTATTAGAAAAAATTAGAGAGGATGAAAAATTAGGAGGAACTCCAGTTATTTTTCTAACTGCAAAAGGAATGACCCTAGACAGAACAGAAGGTTATCTTGCAGGAGTTGATGATTATATTTCCAAACCTTTCGATCCCGATGAATTGGCTGCAAGAGTCAAAAATGTAATCAACAGACAAGAACGCTTATTAAAAGAAGCGGCACGATTCGCAGATATTGACGTAAGCAAAATGGCAAAACAAATTACTGAAATAAAATCTATGCTCACAGACCAAAACCAGACTAATCCAGAAAATAAAATAAATCTTCCTAGTTTTACTCCAAGAGAAGCAAGTGTACTTCAACTAGTAGCAGAGGGGCTGATGAACAAGGAAATTGCAAGGCAGCTTGAAACATCTATTAGAAATGTTGAGAAATATGTAAGTAGACTTTTTATTAAGACAGGTACGTCTAGCAGAACCGAATTAGTTCGTTATGCACTTGAAAATCATTTAGTAAAATGAACTATTAAATTTTTTCGAATTCAATTAGTTTTGAAAAATAAAAAGGAGCTTGATTTAATTTCTTTTTAACCACTTTAAATCCTTTTTCTTTAGCAGCATTAATAATACCCTTTTCTTTCAATGTATATGCTCTTGTAGTTTTACTTGGCCCAGGAAATAATTTCCCAATATTTTTTAGAACAGCAAGAACTGGAGTATAAGGAGCAAAGCTAACGATTAGTTTTTCTTTGCTTAAATCGCATAGATGTTGAACCATTTCTTCTGCGACCGGTTGAGGATAATGAATAAATACATCCAAACAAACTACAACATCAAATAATCCTTTTAATTTTTCCAGATCACAGACTTCATATTTGATTTTACCTTGATTCAAACCTAATTCATTAATGCGTTTCTTTGTTTCTTTAATCATTTCAGAAGAAATATCGCTCACCTGTAGTTCTTTTATACCAAGTCTTAGTAAAGGTATGGAAAGACTTCCTACACCACAGCCTGCATCACAATAACTTTTTTTTGTTAGTTCAGGATAATTTTTGATATACGAGACTACATCATCTACAGTTTTTTGATGACCTTTCCTAATATTTTTCTGAACTGTATTAATTTCATCAGATTTGCTATAAATTTTATTCCATCTTTCAAAGCCAGTACCATTAAAATACTCCCTAACTTCACTTTTTTCGATAATTTTATTTGACGTCATAATATTCTTTGAAAATTTATTCTTTTTATACTAACTAACTGGCGCCAAATTAATTGCACGCCATTATAGGAAAGAATTGATTTGTTATTTTGTCAGAATTGAATTCTAAAGATATTTATAAAATTGCTGTCGTGATGGGTAGTGATTCAGATCTTAAAACATTGAAACCAGCTATTGATATTTTAAAAGAATTTGGAATAAAAACTGAAGTTTGTATACTTTCTGCTCATCGAACACCTATTGAAATGATGGAATATGCAAAAAATGCAGAATCAGAAAACATAAAAGTAATAATTGCCGGTGCTGGTGGTGCTGCTCATCTTCCAGGAATGCTGGCATCCATAACTTGTATTCCTATTATTGGAGTACCAGTAGAGAGTAAGACACTTAAGGGGATTGATTCTCTTTTATCAATCGTTCAAATGCCCGCTGGGATTCCAGTTGCAACAGTTGCAATTAATGGAGCTCAGAATGCTGGATTATTAGCAATAGAGATGATTAGTTTATTTGATGCATCCATAAAGAAAACTTTAAAAGAATTCAGAGAAAATCTACATACACAGGTAAGAACTAAAAATAGTAAGTTATCAACTATTGGACCTGACAATTATCTTCAAAATAAATGAAGTAATATTTTTTATTAGGCCTTTTTAAGAAAGTTTTCTTTTTTAAGGTAGTTAATAACTTTCTCAACGGAATCATTTAAATCTAACGAACCTGTATCAACAACAATTTCGGGATTATGAGGAGCTTCATATGGACTAGAAATCCCTGTAAATTCCTTAATTTCGCCCAAACGAGCTTTCTTATAAAGACCTTTAGTATCCCTATTCTCACAAACTGTGATATCTGCAGCACAATAAACTTCAATAAAATCTTTAGATCCAATAATTTTTCTGACTTTATCTCTATCGCTAATAAATGGTGAAACGAATGCTGTAATAGTTATTATCCCAGCATTCATAAATAGATTCGCAACTTCTCCAATTCTTCTTATATTTTCTTCTCTATCTTCATCCGAAAACCCAAGATCTTTGCATAAACCGTATCTAATATTATCTCCATCCAACACGTAAGTCGAAAAACCATCTAAGTGTAAAACTTCATTTAAAGCGTTAGCTAAAGTACTTTTACCAGAGCCAGATAAACCTGTAAACCATATAACCATACCTTTATGACCTCTCATTTTCTCTAACTTTTCTCTATCAATAGTTAAATTGTGCCACTTTATATTGGTTGACTTTGTTTGATCTTGTTCTTTCATTGTTTGGACTATCAAAATTAAAAACCTATCCTAACCCTTGCTTTATAAATTATGAAATCCCTCTTTACGAAGAAACTCAATTGATTTCGATACCATATCACCCTGTAACTGGATATTTCTATCAATCAATGTTCCTCCAGTCCCACAAAAAACTTTAATTTTTTTTAGTAATTCTTTTAATAAGATTTCATCCTCAGCGCCTAAACCTCGAATTAAAGTTACAGTCTTTCCCTTTTTACCTTTTTTTTGTTTTGAAATATTTATTTTTAATTTTTTATTAACAGTATCTACTTTAGCTGTTTCTTCTGATTTTTTTTCTTGATTATCAAATTCGATCCAATTCTTTTTTCCCATTATTTTCAATATAATCTATAGTTAGTTAATACTTATTCTATAAAAAAAGTGGTAAGTACATTTTCTCGCAAAGATCAGAACTATAAAAATGACGATTTAAATCAACCCTCTAAAGAGGGAAGATTTGGAAAATATGGTGGTCAATATGTTCCTGAAACGCTAATGCCTGCTCTTTTTGAGCTTGAAACAGCTGCATCTAATGCATGGAAAGATAAACTTTTTGTAGAAGAATTAAATCATCTCCTTAAGACTTATGTAGGAAGAGAAACACCACTTTATGAAGCTAAAAGACTTACTGAACATTACAAAACTAAACAAGCAACTCCTAGAATATGGCTTAAAAGGGAAGATTTAAATCATACTGGGGCTCACAAAATTAATAATGCCCTCGGACAAGCTTTACTTGCAATAAGAATGGGCAAAAAAAGAATAATTGCAGAAACTGGAGCAGGTCAGCACGGAGTTGCTACGGCTACTGTTTGTGCGAGATTTGGCTTGAAATGTATTATCTACATGGGTGCTGAAGATATAAAAAGGCAATCCCTTAACGTTTTCAGAATGAAACTTCTAGGAGCTGAAGTTAAAGTTGTACATTCTGGAACTGCAACACTTAAGGATGCCACTAGTGAAGCCATTAGAGATTGGGTTTCTAATGTCGAAACCACACACTACATTTTAGGATCTGTTGCCGGCCCACACCCTTTCCCAAAGATTGTGCGAGATTTTCATGCAGTTATAGGTGAAGAAACTAAAAAACAATGTTTAGAATCATTTGGATCTTTTCCCGATATTTTGCTTGCTTGCGTAGGTGGGGGATCAAATGCAATGGGGCTTTTCCATCCTTTTGTTAAAGAAACTTCTGTGCGTCTTATTGGAGTTGAAGCCGCAGGAAGCGGAGTTGATACTGACAAACATGCTGCCACAATCACTAAAGGTTCAGTTGGAATTTTGCATGGATCAATGAGTCTTCTCTTGCAAGATGATAATGGTCAAGTACAAGAAGCTCACTCAATAAGTGCAGGTTTAGATTACCCTGGAGTAGGACCTGAACATAGCCATTTAAAAGAAATAGGTAGAGCAGAATATGGATCAGTCACAGATCAAGAAGCTTTAGACGCTTTAAAACTTGTTAGTGAACTAGAAGGAATTATTCCTGCACTTGAAACTTCCCATGCCTTTGCTTGGTTAGATAAATTATGCCCTACTCTTGAAAAAGATACTCATATAGTTATCAATTGCTCTGGAAGAGGCGACAAAGATGTTAATACTGTTGCATCTTCATTAGATATTTAATCAATACCTTGGTATTGATGGGTCAATATATCTACTCCATCCATCAATACCCTCCTCCAAATTCCATATTTCGCTCACAATATTATTATCCAGGCACCATTGAGAAAAGTTATAACTTCTTATTCCTGCATGACAGGTAACTACAATTTCTCTACCTAATAAACCAGCAAATATTTCTTCAACATATTCAGATGTAACTTTACTAATTGGTATATGTAAAAATTCTTTTGAGAAACGAGCCAGTTCAAGCTCTGACTGCTCTCTTACATCAATCAAGACTGGATCTTCTTTCTCAGAATTAAACCAATCATTTAGACTAGAAGCATTTATAGATTTTGGATAACTTCCCAATTTATAGGATAAATTATGTGTTATTTACAATTTAATAAATTAAGTTGCAGTAGGAAGTTTATTGTTAAAAATAAAAATAAACATTGATAATGAAACTTAGAGTAATAGCAATAATCCTATTATTATCTTTATTACTTTTTTTTGGTGTTAAAAAAGTTTCTAATAATAATAATAAGGAACAAAGTACAAATATTGAGCAACTAAATATCTTAAAATATGCACCTGAAAACAATAAATTATTATTTATTTCAAATTTAGATAATTTTAATATCGTTAATAATAATGAAAAGGATAAAAATCCAACAAATAAAGATAACTTTTTTTTAATAAAAGACTCTATATTAGATTATTTAGGAATAGATCTAGACAACAATAAATTAGAAGATATCTATAATAATGAACTTATAATCTCAACTTTTGAAAATAA
>QCSV01000044.1 GCA_003211415.1 Prochlorococcus sp. AG-670-M15
ATAACATCTGATAACCGTAATTTTAACAGAGATTTTTATTTGACCGATGCTTGGCTTCCTGAAATTAACTTATGGGTTGGTGAGTACCCCTATTTATTAAGACCAGCATTTGAGGAAATTTGCTATATTTATCTGAATAGATAGTTGATGTTTATATAATCTGATGAAAAATAAATTCAATTTTAAAATTGTTGGATCAGGTCCAACAGGTTTATTACTTTCAATTGCACTTTCAAAATTTGATTGCAATATTTTTTTAACTGATTTATTAACAAAAGATAGATTAATTGATAAAGATAAAACTTATGCAATTACTCACTCAACAAGAAAAATCTTATCTAAATTCAGACTGTGGGAAAAATTAGAACCATACTTATTTGGCTTTGATACCCTCTCAATTTCTGATAGCGTAACTTCTGCTTTTACCAATTTATCAACTTCTGACTTAGATGATGATATAAGTCCTGCTGAAAATATTGGCTGGGTAGTCAAACATTCGGATCTCATGAACGTATTATTTCGAGAGATTGACAATTATGAAAATATTTTTATTATGACACCCAAGAAATTGATACGTAAAAAAATATTATTTGATTATCAATTCTTTTCAACAGGAGCAAACTCACTTGATAAAAAATTCTTAGATTTTGTTGATATAAAAAAATCTTATAGTCAGTCTTGTTTAACTTTTAAAGTGTCCCTTAGAGGTCATTGTGAAAAGCGTGCTTATGAAATTTTTAGAAAAGAAGGCCCACTTGCATTATTACCTTTAGGGAAAAACTTGTATCAAGTAATTTGGACTTCCAGTACATTAAAGGCAATTGAAAGGTTAAATTCTGACAAGAATTTTTTAATGGATAATTTATCAACAATCTTGCCAGATGGATTTAAGTTGGATCAAATAATTGGCGAATTTAATATTTTTCCTGTTTCATTATCTTTAAATTTACCAGTTTTAAATTTTAAAAAATTAGTTTTTGTAGGAGATGCATTTCATACATTTCATCCTGTTGGTGGTCAGGGTCTAAATACTTGTTGGAGAGATGTTAATACTATTTATGATCTTTTTAATAAAAAAAATGCTATTACTAAAATGCAATTGATATTATTTAAATTTAAGTATTTTTCAAGCAGGATTTTAGATATTATCGTCACTATTTTTATAACTGACTCGTTGATATCAATTTTTGCTAATAGAAACGTTTTTTTATTTCCAATAAGGAAATTTTCATTTTTACTTTTAAATAAATTTCTTTTTACAAGAAAATTAGTCCTAAATCAAATGACTAAATCTCTCATTTACTCAAGTATTAAATAGAATTCATGAATAATTATGTATCTAAAGAAATAGTAATTTATTTATTTAATGTATTAGGTTTAGATGAATCTACTATTGAACTTGGCATAAAATTATCTATAAAAAATAACACTCCATTACCAATATTATTATGGAGTTATGGAATGCTAACTATTGAAGAACTAGATAAGTTATATTCATTTTTATTTCAAAAATTGGATTAATAATTCTGTTATAATTTGTCAACATTCTAATAAAGAACAATTACAGTTTTAACTAGAGGAAATCAGGTATCAAGAAAAGCTATAGAGAAGCTTGATTTATTATTATTAATACTAGAAACTATTGATTTAAATGGTATCCAGTCCCTTTATGCCCTATCAAATAGACTTAATCTAAATAAAACCTTACCAAATAAAGTGACTATTTGGAAATTAAGGAACAATAATCCATTGAGAAAATCTTATGTTACTAACAATATTAAACTTAACGAATTCGATGCCTTAATTAGAGTTACAGTTGAAATGTCTAAATATTTATATCCTTATATCAGAGAGATACTGAAATCTAAAGAAGATATTGAAGAGAATTCAGTTATTTGGAATGATTTTAATAAGAGATTTATTGAGTTGATTAAAGAGAGATTTAATATAGATAGTATGAGAGTGAAAAAGCTTTTAAATCAAGCTGAAAATGAAGAGATTATCATAAAATCTTTGCTTATTTTATCGTTTTGCATTTCAAATCAGGGTTATCAAAAGTTGAAGAATTTTTTACACGATTTTTAATATGATGCAAAATAAATTGTTATTTCATCAATCTTCAGCAAGTCTCGAAATAATCGGATTGCCAGATTATTCCAATAATGAAAATAAAGATCAAATATCTATAATTTCTCAATGGAAATTAAACATAGTTGATAAACCACTTATTGAGGGCAAAATTGAACATTTAGGGCCTATTATGAATGCTTTTTATATTTATTCAAATCTTTTAATCAAAAACGAAATCCCAATATATGAGTCTAAATTAATCGATATAAAAGCCGATAATCTACACATACATAATATTGTTCTTAAGAGCTCTAAACCAAATGTAAAGCCTTTAGTTTTAAAGATTGGTAATTCATTGCTTTCAGATACCATAAATTGTTTTGATCAGTTAAATGAATCGCCAAAAGTAAGAATTAAGAAAAATGTGGTATCTAATTACGTTCCTAAAAAAGGAAGATTTGGGTTAAATAAAAAAGTTAAATTTTTCAATTTCTTTATTCCACCGTTTATAGCAATTTGCTCTTTAATTCTATTCTCTTCTTCTTTTATTTATTTTTATAGTCCTTTTGAAAATATAGAGAAAAAAGAACAATTAAACCAGAATAAAGACCCATTAGCATCTTAAATAAAACGCGATAAGATAGGTTAATTTCTTTTTAGAGTAATTCAAATTTATTCTTTGAGCTTTCATGTATGGCAGATTTAAACATCCCAAATTTGAATATTAAATCTGATAAATATATTTTTAAAAAAAAATTAAATTTAAGAAGAAAATCTAAAAAACGACTATTTACTGAATCATTCTTTTTGTTTATTTTTAGTGTTTTATTAGTTTATATAAATTATTTAATTCCTAATAAAAATTTGCTACTACAAAACCTACCTACTACGATTAATAAATCTTATTTATTGTTAATTGATCTCTTTTCATATCTCTATGAAATATTCTTGGTGATTTTTATTTTTGCCTCTACTTTTACAGCTCTAATATTAATGATAGGTTCTTTTTACAGGTTATTTAGAGTATCTAAGAGAAAGTCAAAACAAATAAGTTATAAATAATTCTAAATAGGTTGCATTAAGCCACCACTTCCTGAATCAGAATCATCATCATCATTTTCTGTTTCTTCTCCGAATAATGCAAATATACCAAGTACAATAGATGAAAGAATAATTGATAAAGGTAAAATCGAAGTTTGAATTCCTACGTCTATATATTCACCCATAAAACAAATAAAATTTTTAAAAATCTAACCGAAATCAAACTAATTCGCGGATTTTAAATAATTATTTAATAATTTACTCTTTTTTCATGAGAAGTTCTTTATCGAAATTCTTTATTTCTCTCTCAAAAGATTCTAACCATAACATTAGTTGATCAATTTGATTTTGAATTTCAGTAGCACCTAAACCTCTTATAGTGATTATCGATAATTGTTCGCCTTCATTAAAATGAAATTTATTTTGAACACTACTTGCTAAAGAATTTTTAAGAATTTTAAAAGTAGAATTTTTTAATTTTGTCTCTATCAGGATATTTGGCTTTTTGAGCTTGATCTTATTAAAACCACATTTTTTAGCTAGTAATTTTAGTCTCATTATCATAATTAAGGATTCAACAGGTTTGGGTAAGTTTCCATATCTATTCACCCAGTCTTTAGCCAATTCAGTTAATTCATCATTATTTGAACATTCAGTAGCAGATTTGTAAGCCTCAAGCTTCTCTTCCCTGTTTAATATCCATGTTGCAGGTATAAATGCATTTATTGGTAGATCAATTTGAGTGTCGTTAACTTCAGGTATTTCTTGCCCACTGATTTCTGAAATAGCCTCATGGAGCATTTCTATATATAAATCATATCCAATAGCATTAACCTTTCCACTTTGTTCTTCTCCGAGTAAACTACCAACACCTCTTATTTCCATATCTTTCATTGCAAGTTGGTATCCACTTCCTAGTTCTGAAAAGTCTTTTATCGCTTTCAATCTTTGTTTTGCAGCGTCATTAATTTTATTTATATTTGGATAAAATAACCAAGCATGTGCTTGTACACCGCTTCTACCAACTCTTCCTCTAAGTTGATAAAGTTGTGAAAGGCCAAATTTGTGAGAATCTTCAATAATGATTGTATTTACTTTAGGGATGTCTAATCCACTTTCAATTATCGTTGTGCATATCATTAGATCTACTTCTCCATTATTAAAAGCAATCATTGCATTTTCAAGCTCTGTTTCGTTCATTTGCCCATGAGCAACAATAAATTTTAAGCTTGGAAACATATTATTTAATTTGTTTACAGCTTGATCTATATCAGAAATTCTTGGAAGAACATAAAAAATTTGACCTCCCCTATCAAGTTCTTGATTAATTGCAGTTCTTATAACATCCATATCTATTTCAGATAAATATGTTTTTATTGATCTCCTTGATGGTGGAGGAGTGTTTAGTAAGCTCATTTGTCTTAGTCCAGATAAGTTCATATAAAGAGTTCTTGGAATTGGAGTTGCCGAGAGAGTTAAAACGTCTATGTTGGTTTTGATTTTTTTTATTTTCTCCTTTTGCCTTACTCCAAATCTTTGTTCTTCATCAATAACTAGTAGTCCTAAGTTTTTAATTTCTATTTCTTTTCCTAAAATTTGGTGCGTTGCTACAACTAAATCAATTTTGTTATTTTTCAAACCTGCATAGATTTCCTTTCTTTCATTAACAGTTTTGAATCTATTGAGTAATGATACTTTTATTGGGTAAGGTGAAAATCTATTACTTATTGTCCTCCAATGTTGCTGAGCTAGGATTGTTGTAGGTGCTAGTAATATTACCTGTTTGCCTGATGTAATAGCCTTAAAAATAGCCCGAACAGCTACTTCTGTTTTGCCAAATCCTACATCTCCACAAACTAGCCTGTCCATTGGCTTATTGCTTTCCATATCAGATTTTATTTCTTCTACAGCAGTAATTTGGTCAGGTGTTGGTTGATAAGGGAATGATTCCTCCAATTCATCTTGCCAAGGACCATCTTCTGGGTAAATGAAACCCTTTAATTTTTCTCTCTTTGCATAAAGTTTTAAAATATCGACAGCAACTTTTTTGATTTGTTTCTTATTTTTTTCTTTTATTTTTTCCCATTCTGTCCCTCCTAATTTATTTATTTTCGGTTTTATTTTTCCGCTTGATCTATATCTGTTAACACTACCAAGTTGATCAGCGGCAACACTTATCTTTCCATCTTGATACTGAATGACTAAATAATCTCTTGAATCTCCAGTTATATTTATTTTTTCTATTTTTAAAAATTTTCCTATTCCATGATTTTTATGAACTATAAAATCACCGGGACTAATCTTATTTACATTTATATTTGAATTGACACTTCTTTTTTTTCTTCTTATGAATACATTATTAAAAAGAGATTGTTGTGAAAATAATTCTTTATCTGTTATCAGGACAACTTTCCATATCGGAAGATAAAACCCCTCGATTTCGTAATTGTTCTTATTTTTTAAAATTAGAGGAGTTGAATTATTAATTGACTTATTTGCTTCATCAATATCATTAGGATTGTTTAAGAAGTTTGCATTACATTCGTGCTCAAAAAGTAAAGTCCTTGTTCTCAATGGTTGTGCTGATAATATCCAGACTTTTTCACTATTTTTTATATTTTTATTTATATCATTGGATAATTTCCCTACATTTTTAGAGTATGAATTTAATCTTTTATCGTTTAACAAAAATCTATTATCGATATTGATTTTAGATTCAAATTCATAAAATTTTATTATATTAAAATTTCCTAGTGATTTTAATATTTCGTCAAACTTTAAATGCAAATTAGGTTTGACCTCTAAATTAATGTCATTATTTTTAAGGTTCTTATTTAATTCATACGTACAATTATCAAAATTACTTTCTGAATCTAGATACCAATTATTTGCAAATTTTTTACAATCTTCTAATTCATCAATTACGAGAATTGTTTCCCTATTTATAAAATCTATAATGTTTGAGGGTTCTTCTTCAATTATTCCTAAATAACGATCAAGATTATTTTTATTTATATCTTCTGAATTAAAAAGATTGTTCTTGGATAAATTATTTAACTTATCTTTTATTAGCAAATCAAATCCAGCCTGTATTATTTCAATATTATTTATACTTTCTAATGTTTTCTGTGTATGGGGATCATATTCTCTTATTTTCTCAATGACATTATCAAAAAATTCTAATCTTATAGGAAACTCATTATTGACAGGATAAATATCTATTATTTCCCCTCTCCTACTCCAGAATCCTTCAGTTGAAGTTGCATTATCCTTTGTATAGCCCAGATAAGTAAGTTTATTTGCTAATTCTTGAATCTCGATTTGAACTCCTTTTTGCAAATCTAACTTGTTTTCAATTAATAGGTTTTTATTTATTAGATGAGGTTGTAGTGATCTCTCAGTTGATATAACAATATTAAGTTCATTTTTCTCTTTTTTTATTAATTTTGATAAAACAGTAAGCTGACTAAATTCAATCTCTTTGGATTTATTAATTGATGAGTATGGTAGATGTTCTGTTGGAGGATAATATAAAACTGCTTTATCATTTATACTTTCAAAATAACCAATCCATTTGTAGGCAATTTCTACATTAGGACAAATTAATAATATATTTTTTTCCTCTTTTTTTGCGATGCTATCTAATATTATTGATTTTGCATATCTACTTGAACCAACAATATTTAATTCATTATTTTTTGAAATTCTTTTTATTAATTCAGAAGTAATTTGTGAGTTCGAAATATAATCAACTAAAGTATTTAGACTCATTTATAACTATCAATCTTGATTACAAATATCCGATACATTATATTAGATTTTATACTGATTGTGAATAATATTTGATGGATTCAGCAGCAATAAATTCTTTTATACCCACACTAGATCAAGTAGACAGTTGGTACGAAATCTTTACACTTTTACCAATATTAATTGCTCTAGAATTATTATTATCTGCAGACAATGCTGTAGCACTAGCTTCTCTTACTAAATCCCTCGATAGTTCAGAATTAAGGTCAAGAGCCTTAAATATTGGTATAACAATATCTTTATTATTTAGAATTATTCTAATCATATTATCTAATGTTCTTCTAAAGTTTATTCTCATTAGAGTTTTTGCTGGTTTTTATTTAATTTATTTATTCTTCTCTAATGTTTTTTTAAATTCAGATATAGAAAACGTTGAAAATGGGACAGATAATAATAAAAATAATTTTAGGTTTTTAAGGGTTGTAGCGCTTCTTTCAATTACTGATTTTGCTTTTTCCATAGACAGTATCACTACTGCAGTAGCTATAAGTGATCAATACATATTAATTATATTTGGAGCAGTGATTGGAGTATTAGCCTTAAGATTTACATCGGGGATTTTTCTAAAACTTCTGGATATATTTTCTAGATTAGAAACAGCCGGTTACGTAGCAATTTTAATAGTTGGGATTAAACTTTTACTAAATACGTTAATTAAAGAATCTATTCTTCCAGACTATTATTTTTATTTTTTGATTCTTTTTGCTTTCATTTGGGGATTCTCTAAAAAAGAATCTAAAACTTAATCTGAGAGATATTCACCTGCTGATGGCTTTAACTGTTGAATCAATTGCTTTTTGCTAGAAATGTTTTTGCCTTCAAGTTTTGCTTCTAACAAAATAATCGGATCAGTTTTAGTTGAAATTATAATTCCTTCATTTTCTATTACAGCAAGAATAATACCTGGTCTTGAATAATTGCTCATGAAAAGGTATTTTTCATTTTTAATTACATCACTAGTCAAAACTTTGATTTTAAGTATTTTAAGGTTCTTACCTCTAAAACTTGTATTTGTTCGTGGGTATAGTCCTTTTATTTTTTGAGAAATTTTAATTGCCTCATTACCCCAATCAACTTTAAAGTCTGATTTTTCAATCATTCTTGCGTAAGTAATTTCTCTTCCAAGGGTATTTTGTTTTATTAATTGAGGATTAGTATTTTTATTAATATTTTCTTCGATTATAGATGTAGCATTTAAAAATAATTTTGCCGATAAAAT
>QCSV01000045.1 GCA_003211415.1 Prochlorococcus sp. AG-670-M15
GAAATATTCATGCCTGCCTTAAGTTCTACTATGACGGAGGGCAAGATTGTGGAATGGTTGAAAAATCCAGGAGATAAAGTTGAAAGAGGCGAATCTGTCTTGGTTGTTGAATCTGATAAGGCAGATATGGATGTTGAATCTTTTCAAGATGGATATCTTGCAGCTGTTTTAATGCCTGCTGGCAGCACTGCACCAGTAGGAGAGACTATCGGTCTTATTGTAGAAAATGAGGATGAGATAGCTTCTGTTCAAGAACAAAATAAAGGAAATCAACCCGAAGTCTCTACTTCAGACCAACTTGAATTGGTAAGCAATAAAACTGAAGAAAAACCAGTAGTCCAGAATGAAAATATTAATAAAGAAGCGGAAAAAGTCGTATTAATGAGTGAAAAGGCAGCCCCATCTTTTAATAGTGATCAAATAAATGCTGCTACGAGTAATGTTTCTTCGAGGGTGATTGCATCTCCAAGAGCAAAAAAACTTGCCTCTCAAATGGGTGTTGATTTAGCAAAGGTTCTTGGATCAGGCCCTCATGGAAGAATTCAAGCAGATGATATTTTAAAAGCTAATGGCCAACCAGTCTCCATACCATGGATAGGGGAAGGTGGTTCTCCTGCAAGTATCCCTGGTGCAAATTTGGGAGTTGAAAGTAAACCAGAAGCTTCAGGAAATAGTTTTGGTAATCCCGGAGAAACAGTTCAATTTAATACTCTTCAAAAAGCGGTAAATAAAAATATGGAATATAGTTTAGTTGTTCCATGTTTTAGGGTTGGATACTCTATTAATACAGATAAATTAGATAATTTCTACAAAAAGGTAAAACAGAATGGAGTTACTATGACTGCTTTACTTGTAAAAGCAGTTGCAAAGACACTAAAGAAACATCCTCAAGTTAACTCAAGCTTTTCAGAAAATGGTATTTCTTATCCAGAAAATATAAATATTGCTGTTGCTGTTGCGATGGAAGATGGGGGACTAATAACTCCAGTATTAAAAGAACCATGCAATACTGATTTATTTGAATTATCTAGGGAATGGAAAGATCTCGTAAAAAGATCGAGATCAAAACAATTAGAACCTGATGAATACTCAACGGGAACATTTACGTTATCTAACCTTGGTATGTTTGGTGTTGATAGATTTGACGCAATACTACCCCCAGGGACCGGTGCGATCTTAGCGATAGCATCATCGAAACCAACTGTTGTAGCTAATAGTGATGATTCAATATCTGTTAAAAAAGTAATGCAAGTAAATCTTACAGCTGATCACAGAGTGATCTATGGCGCTGATGGTGCTTCATTTTTGAAAGACTTGGCTTACCTGATTGAAAATGAGCCAGAGACACTTGTATCTTAAATTTAATTGATTTCACAAATTAATAATGAAGGAAGAGATTATAAGCTTGAAGCTTATGATTACTTTCTAGATCCTTCATTAATTGCTAGTAAACCTTCTGCAATAAGGCATGAATCAAGATTGATGATAGTTAGAAATAGTGTTTTAGAAGAGAATTGCTTAACTAATAAATTTACCAAGAATCTTTTAGATGAATTTAGAAAAGGTGATCTTGTGGTTGTAAATAACACTAAAGTAATGAAGGCAAGGTTAAAGGTTCAATTAGAAAATAGGACGTTAGTCGAATTATTAGTCTTAGAAAGATCCCATGAATGTGTTTGGTTATGTTTGGCAAAACCAGCGAAAAAGTTAAAAATAAATAGAAAAATAATATTAAAATCTCCTTCTGCACAAGATATTAATTTGATGGTTGATGGGTTTGATGAAGAAACTGGAGGCAGATTTATTAAATTTCCTGAAAATATAACTAATCTCAATTCAATGAATGACTTTCTTGATAAATACGGGGAAATCCCTCTCCCACCTTATATAAAAAATTCCGAAGAAGAATTTTTCCATGAGAATAGTTATCAAACTGAGTATGCAACTAATCCAGGGGCCGTTGCCGCGCCAACTGCTGGTTTACACTTAAGCAAAAGTCTTATTTCCAATCTTAAAAAAAAAGGAGTTATAATTTTACCGATAACTTTGCACGTGGGCTATGGAACATTCAAACCAATTGATCAAGAAGATCTAAGTGACTTAAAACTTCATAAAGAATGGGTAAGTGTTAATGAGGAAGTAGTGGAGGAAATAAAAAAAATAAAGAAAACAGATAGGAGAATAATTGCTATTGGGACAACTAGCGTGAGAGCTCTTGAAAGTTGTTATTCTAACGAAATTAATGACTTTATTCCCATAGCGAAAAACGTGGATTTAGTAATTAAGCCAGGTTATAAATTTAAGGTAGTTGATGGATTATTAACTAATTTTCATCTTCCTAAAAGTTCATTATTACTATTAGTAAGTGCAATGATTGGTAGAGAAAGATTATTAGATTTGTATAAAAAAGCCATAAAAGAAAAATTTAGATTCTTCTCTTATGGCGATGCTATGTATATTTCACCAGATTCATTACTGGAGTAAAAATAAATTTAGGCTTTGACTGGTTCTTGAATGATTCCGCTTGGAACTTCTGTAAACATAATTGATGATAAATATCTCTCTGCTAAATCAGGTAGAACAACTACAATAGTTTTTCCCGCATACTCATCTTGTTCAGCTAATCTAACAGCAGCAGCAGCAGCAGCTCCACAAGATATTCCGACTAATAAACCTTCTTCTTTTGCTAATCTAAGAGCCATCTCGATTGACTCGTCATTTGTTACCTGTTCAACCTTATCAACAATTGATAAGTCAAGGTTCTTAGGAATAAATCCTGCTCCAATTCCTTGAATTTTATGTGGTCCAGATTTAACCTCTTCTCCATTCATTGTCTGCGTAATAACAGGACTATGCGAGGGTTCTACAGCAACAGAAGTGATATTTTTACCCTTCTCTTGCTTAATGTATCTTGAAACTCCTGTAATTGTGCCGCCAGTTCCAACCCCTGCAACTAAAACATCAATTTCACCATCGCAATCATCCCAGATTTCCGGTCCAGTAGTTTTGAAATGAATTTCAGGGTTTGCTGGATTATCAAATTGACCTGGCATGAAATATTGAGAAGGATTACTTTCTGCAATTTCTTTAGCCTTAGCTATTGCTCCAGGCATACCTTTAGATGCCTCTGTTAAAACAATTTCAGCACCTAACACTGCCATAACCCTTCTCCTTTCGATTGACATGGATTCTGGCATTGTAAGGATCAGTTTATAACCTCTTGCTGAAGCAGTAAAAGCTAGAGCAATTCCTGTATTTCCAGAAGTTGGCTCAACAATAGTTTTGTCTTTTGTAAGCTTTCCACTTTTTTCTGCATCCCAGATCATGTTTGCGCCAATCCTACATTTGACACTATAAGCTGGGTTTCTACCTTCAATTTTTGCAAGTACTGTAGCTTTCGCGTTTTTAGTAACTGATTTTAATTTTACTAATGGAGTGTTTCCAATAGCAAAACTGTTGTCCTCATAAATTTTTGCCATTTATATATTGGGAAAATATATATTAATACTAACTATTATTCAGAAAAAGAGTATATAAGTTCTATACGGTAAATACTAGAAATTTAGAAATTATTTAGTGCTTCAGAAAAGCTTTTCCATAATTGATTTTGGTCTTCTAATCCAACTGATACTCTAATAAGGTGCGAGGGTATACCAAAACTTTCAGCCCAACCCAACTCGTCATAATGAGCGAGTAAAACATAAGGACAAACTAGAGTAAATTTTGTACCTAAACTTGGTCCTTTAGATACTTGTAGAGAATCATAAAATTTCTTAGCTTTGTTCAATCCTCCATTTAATTCAAACGATAATAAGCAGCCGTATCCTCCATCAGAAGTGAGTAAAGAATTAAAATTTGGACAATTTTCAGGATGGAAAATATTTTTAATCTCGCTATGGGTCTCTAATCTTTTTTTTAATTCTAAACATGCTTTATTTTGTTTTAAAACTCTTTGCTTTACATCTCTACTCACTTTCTCTAGATAAACTGTATCTCCATCGGAAAGTATTGGAAGATTAATCTCGTTTAATGCATTTCTAAACTGATCAATCCATTTGCTTTTTGGATTTAGTATTAATGATCCGGCAAGAATATCGCCACTACCTGAAAAAATTTTTGTAAGTGAAGTAAAAGCTATATCTGCATGTTCTAGAGAATTTATATTTAAATTCGAACCAATTGTATCGTCAACAACTAATGGAATATTTAGCTTTTTTGCAATTTTTGAAATTTTTTTAATGTTTACGCATTTGAGCATTGGATTACTTGGAAGTTCAATAATTAATGCTGATGGATTTATTCTTTTGATTTCTAATTCAATATCCGAGCAATTTTCTTCTGTAATTAACTTTGCTCCGTGAAAGATTTTCATTGGTAATTTAAGTACATCTACATATGGAAAACCAACTTGGAGAGTTGGTTTAGCTGGAAATAATTTATATATGATTTCTAATGATGTATGCAATGCAGACATACCAGATGAAGTTAAGTGAATATCATTAGAGTTAATTTTTGTAGATTTAGAAATTCTATTTTTTATTCTTTGAGAACATTCATTTACGTAAGATTTTGGAGGGCAATCTTCAAGACCTAGTTCTATAGCTGCAGCTCTTGAAGATAGACCAAGACCAGTATGTTGCCAAAAATATTTTGCATAAATACTTCCTTCTTTTTCAGTTATTAAGAAAGCAAAATTATCTCTTTTTTCTATTAAGGAGAATTGTTCAGAAGTATTTCTATCAATATATTTTTTAGCTTTAAAAGCTATGCTCTCATTCGGATATGGCCAGATACTTTTATTGTTGTAGTAATTTTGCTTTTTTACTTTTTCGCATAATCTTTTCACTATGGGGTTTAGCCCGAATCGTGGGTAAATGGACTTCAATAAATTCATGCATTCTTGATCTTTTTCCTCGTAATTTATTACATCATTCCAAGTTGGTAATGCTACAGAAACGGCATGAATACTGTCAGGAATTGCATATCCCAACTCTAAATTTTTCCATATAGGTTTTTTAAGTAAATCTCTCAATTTTCAGAATTTATTTAAAGCAAATAAAATGTCCGAAATTAAATCGTTTGTATCTTCACATCCAATTGATAATCTGACAAGAGCATCATCTATCCCTAGCAGATTTTTTGTTTTTTCATCAACAGAAGCATGAGTCATCGTTGCAGGGTGACAAATTAAACTTTCAACTCCTCCAAGGCTTTCTGCTAGAGAGAAATATTTGAGAGATTTGCAAAATTTAAAAGTATCCTCTTTATTTAAATTTAATTTTAGGGTGATCATTGAACCTCCAGATTTCATTTGCGATTTTGCTAAATTAAATTGCGGATGTTCTTGATTAAAAGGGTAAATTACTTTACTAATTATTTTATAATTCCTTAATTCTTCAGAAATAAATTGTGCACTTTTAGTTTGTTGTTCGATTCTTAAAGGAAGCGTTTTTACTCCTCTCGTAATGAGCCAACTATCAAAAGGAGATGGTTGAAGCCCGAGAGCTTTTTGAGAGAAAAGCATCTTACTATTCCATACCTCATTATTTGTCAGCACTGCTCCACCAAGTGCATCACTATGTCCATTAATGAATTTTGTGGTGCTTACAACCGATAGTGTTGCACCAAGGTCCAATGGTTTTTGAATAAGTGCCGTAGAAAAGGTATTGTCTACAACTACTGGGATTTGTAGTTTATTCGCTTCATCACAAATCGTCTTAATATCAAGTACCTTCAAAAGTGGATTAGTTGGACTTTCAAGCCATATCAAGGTTGGCTCGAAGTTTGAAATCTTTTTGATATTATTCTCTTTTGTAAAATCTGTGTATAAAATTTCTAGTCCAAATTTCTTGAAAACTTTTTCGAACATCCTCACTGTACAACCATAGAGATTTGACTCGCAGAGTATCTTGTCACCTGATTTAAGTGTTGATGAAATTGCAGTTACCGCGCTAATTCCAGATCCAAAAACTGTACAGTATTTAGAATCTTCTATTGATTTAAGGATGTTTTCTAGAATTCTAAAGTTTGGATTGCCTGATCTGGTGTAGTCGAAATTATCTTTGTTTCCATGTTTGAAAGTAGATGTAGAAAAAATAGGAGGCATGATGCATCCAGTTTCCTCTGCAAATGTTTCCCCATGGTGAATAGATAGGGTCTTAAAACCTGGTTTTTTTATATTATTTTCCTTATTTCCCATTATTTTTAAAAATAAGAATTAAATTAAATCTCTCTTTAAAAAAATGAGAGATTTAATAATCCAAAGAAAAGTAGTATTAAACTTTTCTTGAATAATATTCAACAACTAGTAGTTCGTTTATTTCAAGAGCCACCCACTCTCTATCGCATTTCCCATTTATTTTCCCAGTTAATTTAGGTTTGTCTAAATCAAGATGAGGTGGGACATTTGCTAAGCCAGGGAATTCTATATTTCCTTCTACAAGTTTTTTGCTTGCTTTGTTTTCTTTAATTCCGATTACATCGCCTGATCTGCATTGATAACCAGCAATATCAAGAACCTTTCCATTAACGGTTACATGCCCATGATTTACTAATTGTCTTGAGCCTGGAATGGTACCTCCAAAACCTAATCTAAAACAAACATTATCAAGTCTGTTTTCTAAAAGTCTGAGTAGGTTAGTTCCTGTAGATCCATCTTGAGCTCTAGCTTTTTTTACATAACGTACTAGTTGTTTTTCAGAAACTCCATAATTAAACCTAAGTTTCTGCTTTTCTTCTAGACGAATTGCATATTCTGATCGCTTGCGACGGGCTTGGCCGTGCTGACCTGGAGGATTAGACTTCTTTGAAGCTTTCCTGGTGAGACCTGGTAGTTCTCCCAAGCGACGCGTAACCCTTAATCTGGGGCCGCGGTATCTTGACATAATTTTAAATTAATTAGAAATTTGCAATAAATTGGATAATTGATTAAATTCAATTAAACTAGTTACTACTTGAAATATTATTTTACATCATTAAAGTGTTCAAAACTATTAATAAATCAATTACTTCTATACTTCTTTTTATGATTTCGTTTTATCAAAAGTGGTTTTCTCCTTTTTTCGGACCAAGATGCAGATTTATTCCAAGTTGCAGCTCTTATGGATATGAGGCAATTATTAGACATGGTCCTTGGAAGGGTGGGTGGTTAACTTTAAGAAGATTAAGCAGGTGTCATCCTTTAACTCCCTGTGGATGTGACCCTGTGCCTGACTAAATGAATGAAAATATTTATTTTTGTTAGGCAGGGATGTTGCCTTTGTGATTCATTAAAAAACAAACTGGCAAAAATAAATCTTAATGAGTTATTCCCTAATCTAGAGGAGCTTAAAGAAATTGATATTGATAGGGTCGATTTATATAAAGATAAATATAAAAAATATGATTATGAAGTTCCTGTTATTGCTGTTGAAGGAATTAGGTCCGAGGAGATTATAGAATTGCCTCGAATTTCTCCAAGATTAAAAGATGATCAATTGAAGAATTGGTTTCAAAAAAATATTAGTATCATTCTGGAGAAATAATTTTTTTTATATGAGATCTATAAAATTACATAAACTTTTAGATTTGGTAGGAATTGTTCCTTCAT
>QCSV01000046.1 GCA_003211415.1 Prochlorococcus sp. AG-670-M15
TTCAACAATGAGATTATTAACTAAAATTGACAGCCGATCTAAAATATGAGGAGATTAGTAAATTATTTTATTTAGTGCAGATAACAAAGAAACATCCAAAATGACTACCAGAATAAATAAGTATTTAAGCGAAGTCGGTTATTGTTCTAGAAGAGAAGCAGATAGATTACTCTTAGAAGGAAAGGTAACCATTAATGGCAAAATTCCAGAAATTGGCACCAAAGTAGAAGAAAGCGATCAAGTAGAAGTTAAAGGTCAAAGAATAGAAAAATCAAAGAGACAAAAAAACATATACTTAGCATTTAATAAACCTGTAGGAATTGTTTGCACTACAGATAGAAAAGTAGAACCAAATAATGTAATCGATTTCATTAAATATCCTAAAAGAATTTTCCCCATTGGAAGATTAGATAAGCTCAGTGAGGGACTGATTTTTTTAACTAATGATGGAGATATCGTAAATAAAATACTCAGAGCAAGAAATAACCATGAAAAAGAATATATTGTAAAAGTTAATCGTCCGATTAATATCGACTTTATTCATAGCATGAGTAATGGAGTCGAAATATTAGGCACAATAACTAGAAATTGTTTCGTAAAAAAATTGGGTCCAAGAAGTTTTAAAATAATACTCACACAGGGACTTAACCGCCAGATTCGAAGAATGTGTGAGGCCTTAGGATATAGAGTACGATCATTAAAGCGTGTAAGAATTATGAATATTAAGTTAGACGTGCCAACAGGAGAATATAGAGAATTTAGTAAAGAAGAACTCCTAGAATTAAATGGATTACTCGAAAACTCCTCAAAAACAAATGACTAATCAAAACCAATAAAAGTAATCGTGAAGTTAAAAACTGGCTTGCAAAAAACAAGATTAATACGTTTCGGTTTTAGAAGAAATAATTCAAATAGGATTAAAGGCTTACTACTTAGACCGAAATTAGCGAGTAATAGGGGATTATTTGACCACTTTGAGGGATTAGCAGCCCTAGCTCTCTTTTTTTGTCCAATCTTCCTCGCTAATTTTTGACCCTGAGTAATTGATTTTTGTAATTCTTCTCTAGCTGTATTCTTCTTTAATTCTTCTCCAGTTTTCATGACAGGTTATTCTTAGCACCATATAGAAGTAACCTTCCCAAAATTAAAAATATATTTAAAAAATTGATCTTTATTATTTTTACTTTTGATAAATTTTTTTATTTTTACTTATTTGAATTAAACAACCAGTAAGACCTATCTATTACGTTTTTAAGGATAAAAATCTACTTCCCAACGCATCACGCAATAACTTAAAGGGTTGTATCCATTACAATTCCAGAACTTGAATATTTTTACAGCGAAATGGTGGAAATTAGCATCATAGAAAAATGCCCAGCCAAAATAAATAGCAAATGCAGCTAAAACAAACGCAGCATATTGAAGCCAATGAGTTCCAGACTTATCTACACCATTTTTGTCAAAATTAGAATTACTCATTTAAAGGATTGGATAAGCTATCCATCCAAATAAGGTGTAGTTAATAATGACAGCCATGAAACCTATCATTGCAAGCCTTCCATTTGTTCTTTCTGCAATAAACCAATAGGTATTTGGCCATTCAAAATTTTCTCCCATACTGGATTTTTGAACTTCTGAAATTGGGGTCTCTTTAGGACTATTTTCCTGGTCAAGATAATAATTACTATCTGGGTAAAAGCTTTCGCTAGAAAAGTTATCTTTAAATTTACTCATTTTATTAGAAATTTTAACTTTTAATATCTTAAAAAATAAAAAGGCTAAATAGGTTAAAAAGGTATTTCATCAACCAAATTGTTTTTCTTTTTAGGCCATTTGATATACACAAATCCAGGAAGTGTTCACAAAGTACCTGCCCTCCAATATAAGACAGTAACCTCATAGAACTAAAATTTGTATAATTTTTGAGTCAAAGGCTTTTATTTTAAATGAGTTTCAAGATTGCACATAAGTTATACAAAGACTATCAAAGATATTCAAATATTCGCTAAATAATCGCTAAGGAAAAGGTTAGTTAAAAATTCTTTCTCCAAGCTGCATAGACAAATCTTCCAATAATTTCTCTAATTGCACTAGAGCTTTTATATAAAGCCTTCTTGCATATTTCCCTGAAATGGTTTTTAGTTATAGATAATTAATTTAAAAAATTCTAAATTTCAAAAAAATTATTTTTGACAAAGAAACTTTAGAGTAATTAAGGAAGATTAAGACAGGATTAGATAACTTGGATAGGCAAATACATTTGAAATATATGCTGATTCTCAGAACTAAAATTACTTTATATATAGTAAGATCAATTTTTCATGAGAAATTTTTATAAAACCTTTTACGTTAAAATAATTCCAATTTTTCTTTTAGGCTTTTCTATAGGTGTAATTTCAATTTGGCCTGGATTTATTTCTGGGAATAGTAGGAAATGTTTTTTTAAAATCCTCAAAGACGGAAGCGATGGCTCTGTAAAAATTGGAACCCTTCTATCAATCAATCCTAATTATCTTTTAAAAATTAAAAAAACTCAAAATAAATATTTAAAGATTTTGTTAATTGGGGACACATGCTTTCGAAGATTTTAAATTAAATGATTATTATTTACCACGGTTATCTAAGGCACAAATACGTAAAAAGCATGTATAACTAGCGCTCCATTCTACTTTGAGATTGTAAAAAATAAAAAAGTCTGAGAAGCATATCTATAACTTGGATTATAAGAGTTGGGGCGACAGGATCAAAGCACCCGCTAGGCAAAATGCGACAGCCCCCATGAGACAAAAGTGAGGCTATAGCTTATGAGTTGGTATAAAAGAAAAATAATTGAGTCTCAAAATTTAGAAAGATATAGCAAGGTATGGCATGAAAAAGCAAAATCTCGCTCAAATCTCGCTCACCAGCGACCTAGTGCCCTAATAGCACTAGATCATAGGATTTTAAAAATTATTAATTGAAAGTCGCTCTAAAATATGTGCAATTAACTCCTTGAATAAGTGTTATTTAAATTATGAAATAAATAAAAAATAAACTCCAACCTTTTAACTTGATGTCTTTCTTCTAAAGTAAATTGAGCATTTAAATTATATCTTGCTAAGTTTTGAAGGTGAATTAAAAATTTTGAATAAAAGCTAATTTTTATTTAAATCTTTTCAACAGTTTTAAGATGACTAAAAAATTTAATGATGGAATGAAAGAGATGCGCAAGCATTTCGGCAAAGTTGCTGATTCATGGATAGAATCTATCAGAGAAATTTCTCCAGAATTTGCAAAAGTTAATGTGGAGTTCCCATTTGGTGAACTTTACACTAGAAGTGTATTGGATGATAAAACACGAGAACTTTGTACTATAGCTGCACTAACAGTCCAAGGATTTTCTATAGCTGAACTTAAAGTTCATACAGTTGGAGCACTTAATTGTGGAGCTTCTAGAGATGAAATTCTCGAGGTAGTTACGCAAATGCTTGCCTATTGCGGTTTCCCTGCTGCCACTAATGCGTTAAAAGCAGTAAATGAAGTTTTCGTAGATTTAGATAAAAAATAATTTATATTAATAATTTTTTTAATAGGCTAAACAAATGAATGATGTACTTAAGAAATGTGGAGCGGTATTAATAGCGGACTTTTTAGTTCAAAAAGGTATTGATCAAATATTTACTATTCCCGGAGCTAAGATTGACAAATTACATGATGCATTACTTGATACAAAAATAAAACTTGTTGTTTGTCGTCATGAACAAAATGCTGCTTTTATGGCTCAGTCCTACGGGAGAATTACAGGTAAACCAGGTGTTGTAATTGTTACATCGGGTCCAGGAATTACAAATTTAACGACAGGTTTATTAACTGCAACTACAGAAGGAGACCCAGTACTTGCATTAGGAGGGAATGTCTCCCTATCAATGCGTCATAAGCAAACACATCAATCTGCTGATAACTCTCTAATATTAGAAAGAACAACTAAATTTTCCTCAGAAGTTCTTTCTATTGAGACTTTATCTGAAACTCTAGAAATGGGGTTTTACAAGGCGAACTCATATATAAAGGGGGCAAGCTTTATTAGTATTCCTCAAAATATTCTGAATGAAGAGACTCATTACTGTTTTGTATCGAAGAATGAAGGCTCTAAATTAACTTTAGCTTTTGATGAAACTTTAAAAAAAGTTGCCAATTTAATCGAATCCTCAAAATTTCCAGTATTGCTTTTAGGCGATCATTCATCATCTTCAAATATCTCTGAAGCTATAAGAAAATTAATAGGTCATTATGCTATTGCATGCGTTGGGACTTTTCAATCAGCTGGAGTAATTAGTAGAGATCTAGAGCATTTATATTGCGGTCGGGTTGGACTCTTTAAAAATCAACCTGGAGATAAACTGCTTGAGGAGTCTGACTTGATTATTACAATAGGATATAGTCAAGTCGAGTATGATCCTGAAATTTGGAACAGTAATTTTGATAATCAAAAAGATATTATTCATGTAGGGTATGAAGATGTACCTTTTACTAATCACTATCAACCAAAAGAAAAAATCATTGGTGAAATTCCAAGAAATTTAGAGAAACTTATAACTTTTTTACCAAATAGTAAGACTGTTAAATTTCAGGAAAAAGTAAAGCAATATTTTAGTGAATCACTCTTAACAGAAGATCAAGTTAATCAGGTGAAGAAAAAAAAAGGACAAATACATCCTGTAAGTTTTATTCATATGTTAAGAAAGTTAATTAATGACAATACAATTGTTATTTCAGATATTGGCTCTCACTACATGTGGATTGCTCATTACCTGAGAGTATATAATCCAAGAAAATTACTTTTTAGTAATGGTCAACAAACATTAGGTGTCGCCCTCCCCTGGGCTATAGGTGCTTATTTCGCAGGCGAAAGAGACATTGTAAGTATTTCAGGTGATGGAGGCTTTCTCTTCTCAGCAACGGAACTTGAGACTGCAGTTAGAGAGAATATTCACTTAATTCACTTTGTCTGGACTGATGGTCATTACGATATGGTTAGGCAGCAACAACTATTAAAATATGATCGGCAATCATGTGTAACCCTTGGTAAAGTTGATACTACAAAATTTGCAGAAAGTTTTGGTGCAAAAGGTTTCTTATTAAACAATATTGAAGACTTTTCTGAAGTATTCTCTGAAGCAAAGAAATGTGATGGCCCTGTAATTATTGAAGTTAGTATCGATTATTCAGACAACAATATGCTTTTTTCAAAAACTCAAGAAAATTCTTTTCATTAAATTTTAAATTATTTTTAAAAACATCAATAATTTGATTGCTGCAGGTTGGCAAGTTACTGAGCCAAAATCTTTGTAATAATGAGCGACTTGAGACAGCAAAGTGCTGCAAGGTATAGCAAATCCTCGCTCAAAGCTCGCTCAGTCTCATCTTTCTAAGTGTTGGCAATAAAAAAGAGAGCCTGGGAAACTCTCTTGTATGACTTGGTTTTTAAATGGTCGGGGCGACAGGATTCGAACCTGCGACCTAGTGCTCCCAAAGCACCCGCACCAACAAGGCAATAATTAAAACTCTTGTAATTGCAGTGATTTTTGCAAAAAACTATTTAGACAATTTAATTTATAATTATAATTTTGGGTACTTTTTGGGCAAATAGTCTATGTAGTTTTTAATTGACAGTCCATCTAAAATAAGTGGCAATTAGCTTCTTTTTTAATGTCAAGTATTCAATCCATAGAAAATTTAATTAATGGTTATGCAATCAGTGAAGATTCTTCTTTTCTAATACCGAATGCAACAGAAGATTTTTTGGCTGTAAGGCCAAGTGGAAATCCAATCTCTGCGCAGGGATTAGTGGGAATGTTTGATAGTAAAGACTTAGTTGCAGAATCCTCAGAACTAATCAAAACCCACAAAATTGAAATATACGGTGATATAGCATACGCGGTTTTCACTTTAAATGAAATCTTCAGTTATAAAGGAAATCAAAATAAAGATCTTTCAACTTACACTTGCATTTTTAAAAATGAAAACGGTACATGGAAATATGCCTGGATGCAAAGATCACAAGGAACTACTGATATGAAAATTTGGGAATAAATGAAACGCTTACTACTTGCGCCGCAGGTAAATTAAGGCTTGGTTATCCTGTATCAATAACTCCTGAAGAAATACCTTTTTAATTAATGTTGCGACTTCTTCCATTACCGATTTTTATTTGCATTTATCTATTCTCTTGGTGGAGATGTAAAAAAAATATTATCGCTAGTGATAAGCAACTAAAATCTTGCATTGATTGGGCATATATAAAAAATTTACCTCTCCCACCAAAACCTTCATTTGTTGAGTTTTATATTGTTTATGTCTTTTCTTTTTTTAAATTTCCCTTTGGGATAATTATTCAACAACTACCTTTTGCAAAGAAAGTAAGATACTACGAAAGAGAAATGAAATTAATATTTGATAAATGGAATCTAGAAAAAATTAATAAAATAATTAACTAATTTATTGATATATCTGGAGTAAAGATATATCAATTCCTTATAGTACAAATATTGCTATACCTATTCTTCCCATAACTGTGGTGGGTTGATTATTCCAAAAATTAATTAAAAATTCCATTATTTGGGAAGTTTAAATTTTTTTAGCTCTATTAGCTCTATTCATTACTTTTCTCAAAATATTATTTTTAATTGATAAATCAGAAATACAATAAAGAGTTAAA
>QCSV01000047.1 GCA_003211415.1 Prochlorococcus sp. AG-670-M15
CCCTCCTGCTAAAGCTATTAATCTTTTAATAAATTTTTGACTTGCTTTAACGGTGGTAAAAGATATTAAACAAGTAAAAAGATTCATACTAGTTAGTGAACCAATCAAATATGAAATCAAATACAAGCAAGCACTTGTTAAAGGTAATGCTAAAGCAGGAAGAATTGCAAGAAAATGTGAACCTCCAGCTATACCGTGTAACAAGCCTAAACCTGTCAAAGCATGTGAGTGCTTATTATTATTTTTTTGTTCCTTAACATGAAAGTGAAAGTGACGATGGGCAATTCCATTTTCATGTTTATGAGAATGCGAGTGGATACTTATTTGTAAAGAATTTTTTATAGCAAATACTCCAACGATTAGAAGAGAAATCCCAACTAGGAACTCGGCAATATTGGAAAATTTGTTTAATGGCGTAATATCCTTAATAAAAATAGCTAGGAAAGCTAACAAAAGGACACCTGAAGAGTGACCTAAGCCCCATGAGAAACTATTTTTAAGAGCTTTTTGGGGATTATTAATCGCTGCTGGTGCCATTGCAATTAGATGATCAGCGCCACTAACAACATGCACAAATCCTGCAACTAAACCTGTTAAAATTACAGTCTGCATATATATTCAATACAACTCTTTTTATCCAATTTTATAGCATGATTTGAAGTCAAAATTAAATTGAGTTAAATAATTTCTTGAAAGATTGTTCAATATCACTTTCTCTCATAAAAGTCTCACCAATTAATACTCCCTTGATTCCAATAGATCTCAGCAATTCTAAATCTCCGGCACAATTAATTCCGGATTCACTTATGGGAAGAATATTTTGTTTTAAAAATATATCTGCATATGCGTGCATCAATTCTATTGATGTTTTTAAATCCGTTTTAAAAGTCTTTAAGTCCCTATTATTTATTCCAATCAAATTAAAAGATTTTAACTTTAGAATCCTTTCTAATTCATTATCGTTATGCACTTCAACAAGAACACTCATCTTTAAATTATCAGATATTTTCTTTAGATAAATTAAATCGTCATCACTTAAAATCGCAGCGATTAATAAGATTGCATCAGCACCAGATACCCTTGCTTTATAAATCTGATAAGCAGAAATAATAAAATCTTTGCAGAGTAGAGGAAGATTAGTTGATTTCCTTACAGTTTCAAGTATTTCATAACTACCTTGAAAAAACCTTTTATCGGTGAGTACTGAGATACATGATGCACCTAATCCTTCATAACAAATTGCTATGTCTTCAGGGTTAAAATCTTTTCTAATAACTCCTTTACTAGGACTAGCTTTTTTTATTTCAGCAATTACTCCTGGTTTTATTTTTGACTCCAAGATATTTTTATAAAAATCTTTGGGAGCAGGAAGGTTTTCAATCTTTTTGATGAGATCTTCTAAAGCAACTATTTTTTTAAAATTCTTTATTTCAATGTCCTTGTGCCATACAATTTCTTCCAGAATATTTTTTGCTTGTGCTTCTCTATGAGGTACAGCATATTCTAAATTTTCTACCCTTACTGTTGGATTTGGTGGCCTGCGTCTAATCTCCATTAATTTTATATATTATTTTATTTGAGAAGCCGCTTGTTTATATGCGACCTCAACTACTTCACTAAGAGTGGGATGAGTATGAACTTCTTTAGATAATTGAATTACATCTTGGTTCCTTGAAATAGCGTTCGAAATTTCTTGAATTAAATCAGCTGCATGTAACCCAAAAATATGAGCACCCAATACTTTCCCATTATCTTTATTGAAAATCAACTTTAGCAATCCATCACTCTCCAATTCAGCCAATGCTTTTGAATTAGCCTTAAAGAAACTTTTGACAACTCCCAAAGTAAAATTTTCTTTTGCAGATATCTCTTTAGCTTCAGCTTCAGAGAGACCAACTGAACTTATCTCAGGGTGAGTAAAGGTTGCTGCAGGGATACTTTTATAGTTAATTTCGATATTACCACCGCAAATATTATCAACAGCAATAGTACCCTGCGCTGCAGCTGTATGGGCAAGCATTAGTTTGCCTGTTACGTCTCCAACAGCCCAAATATTAGGTATTATTTCATCACCATTCTTAACTCTCATTTGATCATCTACAGGTATGAAACCTTTTACTGTTTCGATACCAACCGACTCAAGATTTAAGTTATTACTATTAGGGCTTCTTCCAGTTGCGACTAGTACAGCGTCAACTTCTAAAGTTTCTACAAGTTCCTTAGATTTTGCATCTGTCAGTTCTATTTTTACAGGGCATCCAGGTGTTATTTTTGTCGCGAAGACATTTGATTTTGTGTCTATATCTCTTGATTGAATAAGGTTCTTCTTAGCAATTTTAGTGATGTCTGGATCAAATGTTGGCATAATATTTTCCAAAGCCTCGATCATGGTAACTTCACAACCAAGAGCTGTATAAACATCAGCAAATTCTAGGCCTATATATCCGCTTCCAATAATTGCAATCCATCTTGGAAGCCACTCAAGTTTAACCGCATCATCACTAGTAAATACAGTCCTATTATCCAAAGTTATTCCACGAGGCACAAATGGGGATGAACCGGTTGCTATAACGATATTCTTACATGTGAAAATTTTATCAATTCCGTTTTTATCTCTTACACCTACTTTTTGATTTCCTTCAATTCTGCCAATGCCCAAAATTATTTCAACTCCACTCCTTTTAAGAGTTTTAGTTAAATTTTCTCTAACATTTAAAACTAAATTATTTGCATGATCTGCAATTTTTGACCTCTCGAACCTTACTGGGGAAGCATGAATACCAAATTTAGCTAAATGTTCATAATTAGCTATTTCTCTAACTTTTCCACTTGCAGCCAAAAGAGCTTTAGATGGAACACAACCCTTGTTAACACAAGTGCCTCCCATATCAGAAGATTCTACTATTGCGACTTTCAGTCCCTTACCAGCAGCATGCTTAGCGGCATCAAAACCTCCATATCCTGCTCCTATTACGATTAAATCAAAATCAAAACTTGAATCATTCACTTTTTATTTATTTATTAGAGGTGTATGCGACTCTTTTTCGTTCTAGTAATAATGGAACTGCAACACAAGCCACATTTAATGATTCTACAAGCTCACTATGCGGAATTGTAATTGTTTCATTAAAAGCTTCTTGTATTTTTTTATGAATACCTTGACCTTCATTACCCAAGATTAATGCGGTGCGTCTAGACCAATCAACTTCCCAGTAAGGTTTTGAAGGAGTTTTTGAACATTTATTATGGCTACTAGTAGAGAAAATCTTAAATCCTGCATTTGATAATTCAGACAAAGACTTAAGTAAAGAATTTAATATTTCTTCTTCAATTCCATCAAATCTTAAAAATGGCAGATGAAAAACTGCACCTGAGGATGCTCTTAATACCTTTTGGCCTAATGGGTGCGCACCTCCAGCTAAAAAAATTACATTAACACCCGCAGCTAAAGCAGTTCTAAAAAGATTACCCATATTCCCGGGATCTTGAATCCTGTCGAGAACAAGAACAAAATCATCTTTTATATTAAATCGATAATTAGGTATTGCTGAAATCTCTACTAAAGCTGCTATCCCATCTGGATTAATTGTTGAAATCGCAGATGCCAAGACTTCCTCTGAGACAATATTTATTAATGACTGATGAAATTTTTTGCTTAGATTTTGATTCTTTCTTAGCCATTTTTCGGTAACTAAAATCTTAGAGGGATTTTTCCCAGACTTCAACAATTCCTCAATGAGATGTGTACCATCTATGCAAAAAAAGTCTTGATCTTTTGGAGATGACCCTCTTTTAAAAGATCTAAATCTTTTAACTAGATTATTGTTTTTACTAGTAATTTTTAAAAAAGTATTTTCTATGATTAATTTGAAAAATTTGTTATCAACTATATTTTAATTACATAAGTATTTTGATCAATTATTTATTAAATTTTTTTTTCCAAGAAATCAAAAAAATACATTTTCACTTTTAATTAATATTCATGACGTTACATAGGGTGGACTTAATATTATTAGTTTGTCATGATGAATCTAATAAATTAAGTCTTAATGATTTGCGGAAGCAAAACGAAGTCATATCTTAAATCGCAAAATTTAAAGATTATTGGCCAAGGCAAGTTAAATGGAATAGTTGAAATAAGTGGTGCGAAGAATTCGGCCTTAGTTTTATTAGCCTCATCATTGCTAACTAATGAAAAAATAATTCTTGAAAATGTACCTTTTCTCACTGATATTGAAAAGATGGGGAATATCCTGAAGAATCTAGGAGTGAATTTAGTTCGTAAAAACAACCAACTAGAAATAGATCCAAGAACTATTTCGATTAAAGAACTTCCATATGAACTTGTTAAAGGATTAAGAGCTAGTTTCTTTTGTATAGGTGCACTATTAACTAAATTTGGAGAAGCTCAAGTACCGTTACCAGGTGGATGCAATATTGGTTCAAGGCCAATAGACGAGCACATTAATGGACTAATCGCATTAGGAGCAGACATTATTATTGAAGAGGGAATGGTGATGAAATAATACCTAATATTTGGGCTGTTGGAGACGTAACAGGCAAACTAATGCTTGCCCATACAGCTGCAGCGCAGGGTACTATTGCTGTTGATAATATTTGCGGTGGTAATATCGAAATTAACTATAAAAGTATCCCTGCAGCAACCTTTACTCACCCTGAGATAAGTTCAGTTGGTCTCTCTGAAGCTGAAGCTAAAGAGATATCTGCAAAAGAAAATTTTACTTTGGGAGTTGTCAAAAGTTTCTTTAAGGCTAATTCAAAAGCATTGGCTGAATTGGAGAGTGATGGATTGCTAAAGTTGATTTTCAATAAAGATAATGGGAAAGTATTGGGTGCTCATATTTTTGGGTTACATGCAGCTGATTTAATTCAAGAAATTTCGAACGCTATTTCAAGGAACCAAGATGTAATTCAATTATCTAAAGAAGTTCATACTCATCCCACTCTTAGTGAAGTAGTTGAGGTCGCATATAAACAAGCGGCTTCTCAAATAAAATAATATATAAAATTAATGGAGATTAGACGCAGGCCACCAAATCCAACAGTAAGGGTAGAAAATTTAGAATATGCTGTACCTCATAGAGAAGCACAAGCAAAAAATATTCTGGAAGAAATTGTATGGCACAAGGACATTGAAATAAAGAATTTTAAAAAAATAGTTGCTTTAGAAGATCTCATCAAAAAGATTGAAAACCTTCCTGCTCCCAAAGATTTTTATAAAAATATCTTGGAGTCAAAAATAAAACCAGGAGTAATTGCTGAAATAAAAAAAGCTAGTCCTAGTAAAGGAGTTATTAGAAAAGATTTTAACCCTGAAGACATAGCAATTTGTTATGAAGGATTAGGTGCATCATGTATCTCAGTACTCACCGATAAAAGGTTTTTTCAAGGTAGTTATGAAATACTTGAAACTGTAAGGAAATCAACTAATCTTCCTCTACTCTGCAAAGATTTTATTATTTCTGCTTATCAGATTTATAAAGCAAGGGTATCTGGTGCTGATGCAATCTTATTAATCGCTGCGATTTTAAGTGATGACGATTTAATTTATCTAAAGAAAATATCTGATAATTTAAAGATGAGTGTTCTTGTTGAAGTGCATAACGATAATGAATTAGAAAGGATTCTAAAGTTAAAATCTTTTAATTTGATTGGAATAAATAATAGGGACTTAAAGACTTTTAAAACGGATTTAAAAACATCAATAGAATTGATGCACGCATATGCAGATATATTTTTAAAACAAAATATTCTTCCCATAAGTGAATCCGGAATTAATTGTGCCGGAGATTTAGAATTGCTGAGATCTATTGGAATCAAGGGAGTATTAATTGGTGAGACTTTTATGAGAGAAAGTGATATTGAACAATCTTTCAAGAAATTATTTAACTCAATTTAATTTTGACTTCAAATCATGCTATAAAATTGGATAAAAAGAGTTGTATTGAATATATATGCAGACTGTAATTTTAACAGGTTTAGTTGCAGGATTTGTGCATGTTGTTAGTGGCGCTGATCATCTAATTGCAATGGCACCAGCAGCGATTAATAATCCCCAAAAAGCTCTTAAAAATAGTTTCTCATGGGGCTTAGGTCACTCTTCAGGTGTCCTTTTGTTAGCTTTCCTAGCTATTTTTATTAAGGATATTACGCCATTAAACAAATTTTCCAATATTGCCGAGTTCCTAGTTGGGATTTCTCTTCTAATCGTTGGAGTATTTGCTATAAAAAATTCTTTACAAATAAGTATCCACTCGCATTCTCATAAACATGAAAATGGAATTGCCCATCGTCACTTTCACTTTCATGTTAAGGAACAAAAAAATAATAATAAGCACTCACATGCTTTGACAGGTTTAGGCTTGTTACACGGTATAGCTGGAGGTTCACATTTTCTTGCAATTCTTCCTGCTTTAGCATTACCTTTAACAAGTGCTTGCTTGTATTTGATTTCATATTTGATTGGTTCACTAACTAGTATGAATCTTTTTACTTGTTTAATATCTTTTACCACCGTTAAAGCAAGTCAAAAATTTATTAAAAGATTAATAGCTTTAGCAGGAGGG
>QCSV01000048.1 GCA_003211415.1 Prochlorococcus sp. AG-670-M15
AACTTATTCTCTAGCCTATAAAGTAGGATTTGCCCTAGGTTCGATCTTAGATAAGAAAAGTCCAATAATAATTGGAAGAGATACAAGAATTAGTGGCGATATTCTGCTTCAGGCGATAACACAAGGTATAAACGAAAGTGGTAAAAAATTTATAAATCTAGGAATTTGCCCTACCCCAGCTATACCTTTTTTAATCAGGAAAGAGAACCTGAGTAGCGGGATTATGATATCTGCAAGTCATAATCCACCAGAATATAATGGAATAAAAATTTTTGATCATAGTGGTCAAAAAATTACCAAATATTTTGAAAATAAAATTCAAAAATTGATTGAAGAATCAAATCTCAATATATCAGTTCCTAGAAAAGTGCTACCCCTAAATACAAATAAAGATCTCATTGATACTTATATTAAAAGCCTAATCCAAACTATGGGTGGAGAAAATTTAAAAGGGTTGAAAATAATATTAGACACATGCTATGGATCAGCTACAACTTGCGCAAAAGAAATTTTTCAATCTCTTGGTGCCGATGTAAGAGTTATCAATAACTCTAAAAATGGCTTGAAAATTAATATGAATTGTGGTTCTACTAACCTAGAACCATTAAAAAAAGCAATAAGAGAGAGTCCTGCAGATATGGGTTTCAGCTTCGATGGGGATGCCGATAGAGTAATTGGAATAGATTCAAAAGGAAATGTTTTAGATGGAGATCATATTCTTTTTCTTTGGGGTAGAGAACTTATGGAACAAAAAGTTCTCAAAAATAATTTACTAATATCAACACAAATGGCAAATTTGGGTTTTGAAAAGGCCTGGGCAAAAATTGGAGGAATTTTATATAGAACTGATGTAGGAGATAAATATGTACATGAGGCAATTAAGGAAAAAGGAGCTATTTTGGGAGGTGAGCAGTCAGGTCATATACTTTCAAAAATTAATAACTTTTCTGGAGATGGGATATTTACTGCACTTCAAATTTCAAAGTATTGTAAAAAGAAAAATATTAACTTAAATGATTGGCTTAAAAGTAGTTTCAAACCTTTTCCCCAAAAACTAACCAATATCAATTTAAATTTTAATATCAATAAATTAAATCCAGAAACCAAAATCCTAATTTATCAAACTATAGAAATTTTTCAGACAATATATTCGGATAATTGTAGAGTTTATATAAGGCCTAGTGGCACTGAACCCTTAATGAGAGTACTAGTTGAAGCTAAAAATCATAAGAAAGTTAATTCTGTATCAAGCGAAATAACAAACAAACTCTTTTTAGAAATTAGTAAAATAATAAATTAACGACACATTAAATTTTTATATAAATCCTTTCAAAAATATCAAGTTGGTTAACAATCACATTCTTTTCCCGATTAGTCTTAACCTTATTTGGATTAAAACTGTCGGAATAATTAAAATCTTTTTTATCTATTTTTTTAAAATAAAAATTACTTGATATATTGCAATCCATATAATCGAATAAATCCTTTACATCCGTTTTTATAAAAATTAAGGTCCCTTTTTCCAATGAATTTGCGAGAATATTTATAAATTCCGGCTGAATTACACGCCTTTTGTGATGTCTCTTTTTAAACCATGGATCAGGAAAATTAAAAGAAATACTTTTTAAATTTTTTATCAAAAATTTACTTTGGGCATCATTGAGAATATTATTAGCATTCCCAAATACAAAATATAGATTTTTGATTTCTTTTTCAAGGACTTTTAATCTAGCGTTATTGACTAATTTCTCTCGGATTTCAATTCCTAAATAATTCCAACTGGTATTAACTAAAGCCAAATCAAATAGAAACTCACCAGCAGCACAACCTATATCTAAATGAAGATTCAATTTAGAATCACCAAACATTTCGCTCAAAGAAGGTATTTTCTCAATTTCATTAAAATTATTACTAAGCGGATTAACATGTTGCCTCATAAAGTGATTAATGTATTCCTAGGTAATAATAGGATGCATAATATTCATAACTATGACAATACTAATTTCAAAAGTAACAGTTTGATGTTTAATTATTATGTGTTTAAAAAGAAAAAGTTTTGAACGTTTTTAATCAACTTTCTATTTGGCTATCCTTTCAACTTTCAATAATCTTCCTTATTGGTATTCCTTTAACTCTCTCCTTCTGGTCAATTAAAAAAAGAAATAAAGCAGTTAATAAACTTCTATCAATTTATTGGAAAATATCCCTTTTATTTTTTATAAGCCTTCTGCTTTTAATAGGTAATTATAATTATGCTCTTGTAATAACAAATATTTCAACATTGTTAATGACAGTTTCAATTTGGTTTTGGAACGATATTAATGATGAATTAAAAGAATATGATTTTTCTTACTCCCTTACCACAACTACAAAAATATGGAGATGGACGGTAACTTTTATATCTCTCAATTTCTTAATTCAGAGTTTACAAAACTTTAACTGCTTTTCTTTTATTAATTCGGATGCTTGTGCAATATGGCTTAAGCCTTCTTCAAATTTATATATTTTTATAAAAAATTTATTTAATTTTTTATTCGGAGCTAACTTTACTGAGACCATAGCAAAATTTTTAGGATTATTTTCATTATTAATCTATACTTTAGGGCTTATTCAATGGTCAATAATCAAATTACCTAAAAATGGAAGAAACTCTTGCTTCTCCGAAAATGGCAGAAATTGATTTAATAAAAAATCTTGAAAAAATAAGTTCCGAAATACCTAATAGGATACTTAAACTAGAAGGTTTCATAGTAAAAGAAAATCACAAAGAACAATTAGAAATACTTATTTTCAAAGGTTTCAGTAGCTCAACAACTCATCCAATTGAAATAGATTTAGAAAAGAGAGTTATAGCATTTACTTATACACTTACAAACTTTAAACTTTATAAATCACCCTTAACAGAAACCGAAGATAATTTTATAAGAGAAAATCAAAACTCATTTTTCTTTTTGAATCAAGAAAACTGGATTTAAGTAAATTCAAGATTAATGATATTTGCACATCTTTTGCATAATTTTGTATTTTGGATTCCATTAAAAGTTTCTTTTTCATAATGCCAACACCTATCACATTTTTGACCATGAGCTTTTATTATTTGAATTTTGCCAAGTGCATTATTATCGATAGACAGAGAATTCTCCACCAAATCTGATACCACTTGGAAGTTTGACACTATAAGCCAATCTCTAAATAAATCTACATCTTGATTACCAAATTCTTTTAGCCAAGTCAGTGAATCTTTTACAACTTTATTTTCAGGTAAATAATTAACTTCAGTTTCTAAAGCTGCTCCAATTATTTGTTTGTTCCTACATCCTTCGATAGCCTTGTTAATTTCAACTCTCAAATTTCTTAAATTTGCAATGTGCTCATTAAGAATTTGATTTTTCCATGACGGCGAAAATATTGGCCATCCTCTTTGAAATACTGATTTTTCTTTAGTTGAATATGGAATATTTTGCCAAATATCTTCAGCCATATGACAAAGTACTGGAGAAATAAGTACTGCTAAATTTTCAACAACTTTTGACATAACAAATTGACATGATCTTCTTCTGAATTGTGACTTAGAACTTACATATAACCTATCCTTTGCAACATCCAAATAAAAATTTGATAGATCTACAACGCAAAAACTTTGTAAAATTTGAAAAAATTTTGAAAATTCATAATTTTCATAAGCATTTGATATTTGATCTGTAACCTCAACTAATCTGCCTAACATCCATTGATCTAAGAGAGGTAATTGATCTATTTCAAAACTATCAATTTTGGGATCATAATCATGAATATTACCTAGAAGATATCTTGCAGTATTACGAACTTTTCTATAAACATCTGAAAGTTGCTTGAGTATATTTGAACCAATTGGAACATCTACCGAATAATCTACAGAGCTTACCCAGAGCCTTAAAACATCAGCGCCATAAGCAGGTTCATTTTTTTTATTATTACCTCCATTAATAATTATATTTGGATCAACAACATTGCCTAAAGATTTGCTCATTTTTCTACCGTTTTCATCAAGTGCAAAACCGTGAGTTAAAACTTTCTTATATGGAGGTTTATTATTAACTGCAACAGATGTTAGCAAAGAAGATTGGAACCATCCTCGATGTTGATCTGAGCCCTCTAAATAAAGATCTGCTGGATACTTTAGTTCACTTCTTAGTTCACATACTGCAGCCCAGCTAGATCCTGAATCGAACCAAACATCCATTGTATCTGTCCCTTTTTTCCAAAGATCTGATTCTTTTGCATAATTTTCTGGCAATAAGTTCTTAACATCCCAATCCCACCAAATATCTGCTCCATGTTCACTAAAAAGTTCTTTAATATGATTAATTATCTCACTATTAAGGAGAATATCATTACCATTTTTTTTATAGAAAACTGGAATTGGGACTCCCCATGACCTTTGCCTAGAAATACACCAATCTCCTCTACCAACAACCATAGAATAAATTCTTTTCTTTCCAGTTGCTGGCATCCATTCGACCTCTTCGATTGCCTTTAATGCAGATGATCTAAATCCATTTACAGATGCAAACCATTGTTCTGTTGCCCTAAAAATAGTTGGTTTCTTGGTTCTCCAATCATACGGATATCTATGCTTATAGTTTTCTTGTAATATAAGCAAATCGTTTCCGTTTAAGTATTCAACAATTAAATCATTTGCATCTTTCAGGACATTTGATCCTTTAAATTGACCAGAATATTCATTTAAGTTCCCTTTTTCATCAACGGCACATTCAATTGGTAAATCATATTTTTGACCCACGTTAAAATCATCTACCCCATGACCAGGCGCAGTATGTACAATTCCAGTTCCTGATTCTGTAGTAATGTAATCTCCCCCAATCACAATTTTGCAAATTTTATTCTTAGAGGGATGTTGATACTCAATATTTTCCAATTTAGAGCCTTTAACCTCTAAAAGAACCGTAAAATCTTTATTAAATTTCTTACTTAGTTCAGAAGATAAATCTTTTGCAAAAAGGTAAATTCGTTTCTCTTCATCGATAGCAAAAACGTAGTTTATTTTTGGATTTACTGCGACTGCTTCATTCGCAGGTATAGTCCAGGGGGTTGTCGTCCAAATAGTTATAAAAGAATTAACTAGAAAAAAATCCTTTTTGATATTGGGATTTTCTTGACAAAATTTCAACAGAATCTTCTCAGGTACTTGAGTTATTTTTAATGAAACATAAATACTTTGTGAATAATGTTCATCAGGATATTCCAATTCTGCTTCTGCGAGTGCAGTCCTTGAACTTGGACTCCAATGCACTGGTTTAAGACCTCGATATATATAGCCATTTAAAAACATTTTCCCAAATACTCCAATCTGAGCAGATTCATAACTTTTCTTAAGAGTTAAGTAAGGGTTATCCCAATCTCCCCATATACCCCACCTTTTGAAACCTTCCTTTTGGTTATTAATTTGGATATGTGCATAGTCTGTTGCTTTTTTTCTTAAATTTAATGTGTCAATATTCTTTCTTTCATCAGATTTTAAATTCTGAAGAACTTTTAACTCAATAGGTAAACCATGACAGTCCCAGCCAGGCACGTAATGAACCTTAAATCCTCTTAAGGTTTTGTACTTATTTATTATGTCTTTTAAAACTTTATTGAGGGCATGACCCATATGAAGCGCTCCATTTGCGTAAGGAGGGCCATCATGCAATGTAAATATTTCGCCTGAGTTGCTTGAACCTAATTGGAGATCAATATTATTACTAGCCCAAAAATTCTGAATCTCAGGTTCTCTTACAACTGAGTTAGCACGCATTGAGAAGTCAGTTTTTAGTAAATTTAAAGTTTCCTTATAAGAAAAGTCTGATTTTTGTTCTTTGCTATTTTGAGATTTCATACGACAATAAAGGAAATATTAGAGATC
>QCSV01000049.1 GCA_003211415.1 Prochlorococcus sp. AG-670-M15
TTGAATTTTGCCAACCTCGTGCCAAAATAATAAATTTCTGTGATCAATAGCTAAGTTATCCCATTCATCTAAATCTATTTGAATCTCAACTTCGTCACGACCGATTTCCTCAAGTGTTATCAAAGGTGGATCTATAGCCGCAGCAGCTTCAACAAATACCCAACTTTCATTTTCTGGAGGCAACAAACTTTTAAGTCGCTGAAGTTCGCTCATAAAAAATTAATTTCTTTCAATACTATAGAAACAAATGTTGCTTTTCAAGTAACTTGATTAACATCTGATGATTTATAAGTAGCATGTGATAAATAAAAGTTTAAATTATGCCTCAAAGAGGTGATCTAAAAAAAATTCTTATTCTAGGTTCTGGACCGATTGTTATAGGACAAGCGTGCGAATTTGATTACTCTGGCACTCAAGCATGCAAAGCTTTAAGAAATGCTGGTTATGAAATTGTCTTGATAAATTCAAATCCAGCATCAATAATGACTGATCCTGAGATCGCAAACACAACATATATTGAACCATTGACTCCTGAAATTGTTTCTCAGATTATTTTAAGAGAAAAACCTGATGCGATTCTTCCCACTATGGGAGGTCAAACAGCTTTAAATCTTGCTGTTAAATTATCAGAGACAAATTTTTTAAAAGAAAATAATATTGAATTAATTGGTGCTGATTTAAGAGCAATTAATAAAGCTGAAGATAGAAAATTATTTAAAGAGTCGATGGAGAAAATAAATGTAAATGTTTGTCCATCTGGGATTGCATCCAACTTAGATGAAGCTATTGAGGTATCAAAAAAAATTAGTTCATATCCTCTAATCATAAGACCTGCATTTACATTAGGTGGTGTGGGAGGTGGAATTGCTTTTAACCTTGAAGAATTTGCCGAGTTATGTAAATCAGGTTTAGAGGAAAGTCCATGCAATCAAATATTGATTGAAAAATCACTTATTGGATGGAAGGAGTTTGAATTAGAGGTAATGCGAGATAAAGCTGACAATGTAGTAATAGTTTGTAGCATTGAAAATTTAGACCCAATGGGAGTCCACACTGGAGATTCGATTACCGTAGCTCCGGCACAGACTTTAACAGATAAGGAGTATCAGAGATTGAGGGATTTGTCATTGAAAATAATTAGAGAGGTAGGAGTTGAAACAGGAGGCAGTAATATTCAATTTGCAGTAAATCCATCTAATGGAGAAGTAATTGTTATAGAAATGAATCCCCGTGTGAGTAGATCTTCTGCATTGGCAAGTAAAGCTACTGGATTCCCCATTGCTAAGATTGCAGCTTTATTATCAGTTGGCTATACACTTAATGAAATTATCAATGACATTACAAAAAAAACGCCTGCATGTTTTGAACCATCAATTGATTATGTAGTTACTAAGATTCCAAGATTTGCCTTTGAAAAGTTTAAAGGCTCGTCAAATATTTTAAGCACTGCCATGAAGTCAGTTGGTGAGTCAATGGCAATAGGTCGTTCTTTTGAAGAATCATTTCAGAAAGCATTAAGGTCATTAGAAGTAGGAGTTTTTGGATGGGAATGTGATTCACTTGATGAACTTAAAAACGAGAGTCAAATAAAAAATAGTTTAAGAAACCCTACATCTGAAAGAATTCTTCTAATTAAAAAAGCTATGCAGCTTGGGAAAACTAATTCTTATATTCAAGAAGTTACAAATATAGATTTATGGTTTATCGAAAAATTACGCAATATCTTTAATTTTGAGAATGATTTTTTGAAAGAAAAGGAACTTTATGGTCTAGATAGGGATTTGATGTTACACGCTAAACAACTAGGCTTTTCAGATCAACAGATAGCAAAGTTAACTAATTCTGATTTTTTTGAAGTGAGAAGATACAGAAAAAGACTCAATATAAATCCAATCTTTAAAACTGTTGATACTTGTTCAGCAGAGTTCTCATCCTCGACTCCCTATCATTATTCAACTTACGAAGAATCTTTCATTAATTTAAATTCTCAAATTTTTGATAGCGAGATTTCAGAAAATAGTAAATCAAAAAAAATCATGATTCTAGGAGGAGGTCCAAATAGAATCGGTCAGGGAATAGAATTTGATTACTGTTGTTGTCATGCTTCATATCAAGCCTCTGCAAATGGTTATAAAACGATAATGGTTAATAGTAACCCTGAAACCGTGTCAACAGATTATGATACGAGCGATATTTTATACTTTGAGCCTGTAACTTTGGAGGATGTGCTCAACATAATAGAAGCTGAAAATCCTTATGGTTTGATTGTTCAATTTGGAGGTCAAACCCCTCTGAAATTATCATTACCGTTATTTGACTGGCTTAAATCTAATGATGGCCTCAGAACTGGATCAAAAATTCTTGGGACCTCTCCAATATCTATCGATTTAGCAGAAGATAGAGAGGAATTCACTAAAATACTTGGAGAATTAAATATTAGACAACCTTTAAATGGTATTGCACGTAATCAAAATGAAGCAGAAATAGTAGCAAAAAATATAGGATTCCCATTGGTTGTAAGACCTTCTTATGTTTTAGGAGGAAGGGCAATGGAAATTGTGAAAGATGAGAATGAACTATCGAGATACATCTCTGAGGCGGTTAAGGTATCGCCTGATCATCCAATCCTTCTTGATCAATATTTGAATAATGCTATTGAAATAGATGTGGATGCTTTATGTGATTCAGAGGGTTCGGTAGTAGTTGCTGGTCTAATGGAACATGTTGAACCAGCAGGAATCCATTCAGGAGATTCAGCTTGTTGTTTGCCATCCATTTCTCTTTCAAAATCCACAATAGAAAATGTAAGGAACTGGACTAAATTAATTGCACAAAGATTAAATGTTGTTGGTTTAATTAATTTGCAATTTGCAGTTACAAATACAAATAATAAAGAAAATAAATTATTTATTCTTGAAGCAAATCCAAGAGCATCTAGGACAGTCCCATTTGTTTCAAAAGCTATAGGTAAACCAGTCGCAAAATTAGCTACCCAGTTAATGCAGGGTTTTACATTAGAAGATGTTAATTTCACACAAGAATTTTCTCCAAAATATCAGGCAGTAAAAGAGTCTGTTTTGCCTTTCAAGAGATTTCCTGGTTCTGATACATTACTTGGTCCTGAAATGAGATCTACTGGAGAAGTAATGGGTCTAGCAAAAGATTTTGGAATTGCTTATGCCAAGTCGGAATTGGCAGCAGGAAATGGTGTTCCCTCAGAAGGAGTAGCCTTTTTGTCTACAAATGATTTAGATAAAAAAAATCTTGAGGAAGTTGCTAGAGAACTGTTGATTTTAGGATTTAAATTAATCGCAACAAAAGGTACAGCAGCATATTTAGTGAATTTAGGTATTCAAGTTGAAGAAGTGCTAAAAGTTCATGAAGGTAGACCAAATATTGAGGATTTAATTCGTTCGGGACTTGTTCAATTAGTAATTAATACTCCAATCGGCTCACAGGCTCTTTATGATGACGCTTATTTAAGACGAGCTGCTCTAGAATATAATATTCCAACCTTTACAACTATTCCCGGAGCAAAGGCAGCTATTAAAGCAATCACTGCTTTACAAAATAATAAAATAAATGCTTACTCTCTTCAAGAAATCCATAATTATTAAAATTTATTCTAAGTTTTTTAGCTTTTCCCTTAATTGATTAGCTAAAGTATTTCGACTAATTGAAAGTAATTTAAGAGTATCTTGATGCATCTTAAGTTGTGTCTCCGATATTTGTAGTACTTTTATAGATTCTTTTATTTCATTAGAAAGTTCATTTATTAAATATTTTTTGCCTTCAAAGGTTAAAACTGGATTTGCAGAGTCATTTGTGTTTTCGCTCATGGATTTACTTTTTTAATAAATAAAATAGAACTATAATTTTTTAATAAATTGCTTTTCACATAAATCTTTATAAATTCCAGGTTTATTTATTAAATCAATGTGTTTCCCAACTTCAATTATTTCACCTTTATCGAAAACAACTATTTGATTGGCCTCTTGAGTAGTGGCTAATCTATGAGCAATTATAATAACTGTTCTATCTTTCATAGCTCTATTAAGTCCTTTTTGGACTTCAGATTCTGATTCTGCATCTAACGCACTTGTGGCCTCATCTAAAAGAAGAATTGAGGGGTTCCCGAGTATTGCTCTTGCAATTGCTATCCTCTGGATCTGACCACCTGAGAATTTTGATCCTCTTTCAGTTATCTCAGTTTCATATTTCTTAGAAAGCTGTTGAATGAAGTTGTGAGCGTTTGCTTTTTTTGCTGATTCTATAACTTCTTCTTTGGTGAAATTTCTTCCCATTCTTATCACATCAATTATTGTTCCTGAAAACAAAAAAGGCTGTTGTTGTACTAATGCAATGTTTTTTCTAATATCTTTTGTATTTATTATTTTGAGATTTTTATCATCTATGAATATGTCTCCTTTATTTGGAGTTATAAACTTTAATATCAAAGCCAACATTGTACTTTTACCTGCTCCAGAAGCTCCAACAAATGCTGTGACTTCCCCTCTTTTAATTTCTAAATTGATATTTTTAAGTACTTGATTATCTTTTTTATAAGCGAAATTTACTTTCTTGAAACTTATTTTGCCTTCAAAGTTGGATATCCTTCGTAAATTTTCTTTATCATGTTCTACAGGTTCTTGATTTATGTTTTTCAACCTTTTTATTGAGGCTTCTGCCTGTTTATAGTCATTAAAATTTGTACTTACATGGCTTATTGGATCAATAAGCATTAATATTGCCGCAAAAAAACTACTAAATTCTTCGCTTGTTAGAAGTCCTAGATTGATTCTTGCGGCTCCTAAACCTAATATTGCTAATATTCCAAATGCTTCAACAAATCCTACAACTGGATGTTGAAATGCAAGTAATTTTAATGTTTTATATTTTGCTTTTTTATTTGTACTTAATCTTTTATAAAATCTTTTCTCAATCCAATTTTCTGCAGCAAAAGCTCTTATCGTGGACATGCCATTTATAGATTCACCTATTAAACCTGCTAAATTACTTGTTGATTCTTGACTTTTTTCGGATGCTATTAAAACTCTTCTTCCAAAACTGTTAACTGAAAGAATAATCAATGGTGCTAAAACGAATGTTGATAATGTTAGTGACCAGTCTAAATAAAACATGTAGATTATTACCGCTAACAACTGTAAGGTGCATGGAATAGTATCTTGAGCTGTTTTATAAATAACTTCGCTCACCCTGTCTGCATCTTCTGTAAGTCTATATGTGATGTCCCCGGCTGAAATATTTTCAACAGAATTCATCTTTATTTTTTGAATTCTGCTAAATAAATTTCCTCTCATCACTTCACCAATTTCTAAAGATGGTTTTGCTATAAATACATCCTGTCCAAATTGAGCAGTTTTTTGAACTAAAAATACAAATAAAGACTTAATTATTATGCTAGAAACTTTTGAGAGATCACCTGACCCAATTGCTGGGATTAAGTTTCCAGCTAAATAAGCTAATAAAGGCCAACATGCTACGTAAATAAGCATGCATATAAAACCCTTGATAAACCTATTTGAATAGGGTCTGACTGGTGGTATTAGTCTCAAGATATTATATATTTAATTGTTTATCCTACTTTATCAATATCTTTGGGTATAAAAAACAATGAAATTGGATCAATTTTTAAAATGGAAAAATTTGGTATCTTCTGGTGGCGAAGCAAAAATTTTTATTAAATCCGGCTCTGTTCAGGTTAATGGTGTAATTGAGACTAGGAGAGGAAGGAAGTTAAACAAGGGAGATAAAGTAATATTTCTAAAAAATGAATTAATTTTTGAATAGTTAGCTTATTCAACTCACTTTGTATTAGTATATTTTTCTTGG
>QCSV01000050.1 GCA_003211415.1 Prochlorococcus sp. AG-670-M15
TTTCGTAACCGATTTCAGCATGAAGCATTACTTGTAATAAAAGATCTCCTAACTCTTCACATATGTTATCCGCCTTTTTTTCATATATCGCATCCATAAACTCATTACTTTCTTCATGCAAAAATGGTATCAACGATTTATGAGACTGTATTTTCTGCCAAGGGCATCCCCAAGTTTTATCTTTTAATGATTTGATATTAGATATTAAAATTTTAAAGCTTTCTAAAGTCTCTAAATCTGAATTTTTTTGTAAGTTATATCTATCGTTTGAGGACATAGGATATATTTTATTAATTTAATTTTGCCTCAATCATGAAATATTTAAATACTTAGTATAAAATTTTCAACTTCATCTATTAGAATGTTTTATTATAAGGGCGATTAGCTCAGCGGTAGAGCGCCTGCCTTACAAGCAGGATGTCCCTGGTTCGAACCCTGGATCGCCCATTTATTATTTTTCCAATGACTGAGATCGTCAATCTTTCAATCAGTCAAAGTGCTGCATCAGAACTATCCAGGCAAGCTTCTTTTGGAGGTTCTCCAGGAGAAATGTCGATTGATTTGGTAGAGGATAAAAATTGTTCCGAAGGATGGATGCATATTAAATTAAGGCCAGGTACATGTAATGGATCCCCTATTTCAAGAACTGAAGGAGTAACTTTATTCGCGGATGTGAAAAAGTTTAATTTACTTAAAGATTTAAAATTAGATTATTACGGTGATTTAAGCGGTGGTGGATTTCTTATTTCAACACCAAAAAATGCAAAACGTTGTTCCTGCGGTTCTGGCTTCAAACTTTTGTAGAATGTAAGTGTCTTTTTTTGCAAACTAATATTATTTTCATTAATTGGCTGCTCTCAAGATAAAATAAACAAAAAGTTTATTGAAATAAAATTTGGACATGACAGAGATGAATGATCAATTATCTTTAGAGAATTATTCACCTTTTGAAGTAGAGAAAAAGTGGCAAGAAAAATGGGAAAGTCTAAGGGCGTTTAGTCCTAACCCTGAGGATGATGGGGAGCCTTTTTGTGTTGTTATTCCGCCACCAAATGTAACTGGATCTTTGCATATGGGGCATGCATTTAATACGGCTTTGATAGATGTTGTAGTACGTTTTCAAAGACTTTTAGGCAAGAATGTTTTGTGCTTACCAGGAACTGATCATGCTTCAATAGCTGTTCAAACTATTCTTGAAAAACAATTAAAAAGTGAAGGCAAAACAAGCGAGGATATTGGAAGAGATGAATTTCTTAAAAGAGCATGGAACTGGAAAGAACAAAGTGGTGGAAGAATAGTCTCTCAATTAAAAAGGATAGGATATTCAGTTGACTGGACTAGAGAAAGATTTACTCTTGATCAAAAATTAAATGAAGCAGTTATTGAGGCTTTTAATATTCTCTATAAAAAGAATTTAATTTATAGAGGCGAATATTTGGTTAATTGGTGTCCTGAATCTCAATCTGCCGTAAGTGATCTTGAAGTTGAAATGCAAGAAGTAAATGGTCATTTATGGCATTTTAAATACCCTTTAATTTCTGAAAGTGGTGAACAGTTAGATAAGTACTTAGAAGTTGCAACAACAAGACCAGAAACTCTTCTGGGTGATACTGCTGTGGCAGTTAATCCTGATGATGATAGATATAAAGAATTTATTGGTGTCAAAGTAAAAGTTCCTTTCGTTGATAGAGAAATACCTATTATCGCTGATTCACATGTTGATAAAGATTTTGGTACGGGTTGTGTGAAGGTTACTCCAGCCCATGATCCAAATGATTTCGCAATAGGAAAAAGGCATAATTTAAAACAGATTAATGTAATGAACAAAGATGGAACTTTAAATATTAATGCAGGTATTTTTCAAAATTTAGATAGATATGAGGCTAGAAAGAAAATTATCGAAGAATTGGATAACTTAGGCCTTTTGACAAAGATAGAAGATTATAAACATACTGTTCCTTTTTCTGATAGAGGTAAGGTGCCAATTGAACCTTTATTGTCAACACAATGGTTTTTGAAAATGGATGATATATCACAAGGATGTCTTAATGAAATTGATTCTAAAAAACCATCGTTTATTCCTCCACGCTGGGAGAAAGTTTATAAGGATTGGTTAGAGAATATTAATGATTGGTGTATCAGTCGTCAATTGTGGTGGGGGCACCAAATACCAGCCTGGTATGTTTTAGATGAATCTCAAGACTCAATAGAACAAAATACTCCATATATCGTTGCAAGAAATGAAGAGGATGCCTTAATCGAAGCTAATAAAAAATTTGGATTAAATATTAAATTGGTTCGTGATAAAGATGTTTTGGACACATGGTTTTCAAGTGGTTTATGGCCTTTCTCAACCCTTGGTTGGCCAAATACAAATGATCCGGATTTTAAAAAATGGTATCCAAATAATGTTCTTGTTACTGGTTTCGATATTATTTTTTTCTGGGTGGCCAGAATGACAATGATGGGGAATACTTTTACGAATAATATTCCTTTTAAAGATGTTTATATTCATGGTCTAGTTCGAGATGAAAACAATAAAAAAATGAGTAAAAGTTCAGGTAATGGTATTGATCCAATACTATTAATTGATAAATATGGTTCTGATGCTCTACGATTTGCTTTAATTAGAGAAGTTGCAGGCGCTGGACAAGATATCAGGCTTGATTTTGATAGAAAAAAAGATACATCTTCAACTGTTGAAGCCTCAAGAAATTTTGCGAATAAGTTATGGAATGCTACTAAATTTGTGTTAATTAATAAAACTTTTAAAAATAATTGTTCGCTTAATGAAAGTGATGAAACTTCTTTAGAGTTATGTGATAAGTGGATTTTATCAAAATTGAATCAGGTAAATATAAAAGTGGCTGCTTTGTTGAAAGAATATAAATTGGGAGAATCTGCAAAACTTCTATATGAATTTGCATGGAATGATTTTTGTGACTGGTATGTAGAATTTGCTAAACAAAGGTTTAATAATAAAGAGACTACAAATAGACAAATATCTGAAAAAGTTTTAATAAAAGTGCTCAATGATATTTTGGTAATGATTCATCCTTTTATGCCGCACATTACTGAGGAACTTTGGCATGTACTGCAAATAAAACCAGATAATGCATTATTATCTCTTCAAAAATGGCCAATTCACGAAAATAAATTTGTTGACAATAAGCTTGATAATTCCTTTCAGCAACTCTTTGAAATTATTAGGCTGATTAGAAATTTGAGAGCTGAATTAGGTCTTAAGCCATCAGAAAAAGGTCCTGTATATTTAATTTCAGACAATGATGAATTGATTGAATTTTTAAAAACTTTAGTTGACGATATTCAAACCTTAACTAAATCTTCTGAAGTGTTTATTTTTAAAACTAATGCTGTTGATAAAAAAGAGTTTGCTAAATCTTTTTCTGGGATAATTAGTGATTTAGAGGTTTACTTACCTTTTCAGGATTTTGTAAATATAGATGCATTAAAGGAAAGGTTAACCAAGGATTTAACAAAGGTGACTATTGAATTAGAAAATTTAAATAAGAGATTATCTAATAAAAATTTCGTTGATAAGGCTCCAAAAGATATTGTTGATGAATGCAGATTTAAATTAAATGAGGGTTCGGTGCAAAAGGAGAGAATTACTAAAAAACTCGAACTTTTGAATTGAGAATGAATATATTTCTTGAAAATATTTATAATTTGTCATTTTTTTTTAATACTGGAATTGGGATATTTTCGTTTGTTTGCATTTATATTTTAATTGTTTTATTAATACTTCCAGCTTCTTGGCTATCTTTATTATCAGGTTTTTTATATGGATCATATTTAGGCTCAATTATCGTTTTTTTCTCTGCTTCTATAGGAGCATTAGTTGCTTTTTTTGTATCAAAAAGTTTTTTTGCAAAAAAGCTAAAAAATCTTTTTAGTCGTTATCCAAAATTAAGTGTTATGGAAAAAGTAGTAGAAAAAGGCGGACTTAAATTAATTTTTTTAGCTAGATTATCCCCGATATTTCCCTTCAGTATTCTTAATTATTTTTATGGTTTGAATAATGTTAAATTTCGAGATTTCGCTGTTGGTCTTCTTGGAATAATTCCAGGAACTTTTCTTTATTGCTCAATAGGTAGTTTGGCAAAAAATATCCAGGAGCTAAAAAATGTGCAATCACCAAATAACTTATATATGACTATCGTTGGAATTATTTCAACTTTTTTAGTTGTATATTTCTCAGCTAAATACTCCAGGGAATATTTTGAAAACTCCTAAGAATTTACTCTTTAATATTCCAATCTCTAATAGATGCAATTAAGATAAACCACAAAAGCCTAAATTTACCTAGTAAAGTTTTGTTTGCTTCTAATTCGATATATTTTGCCTGTCCACAAGGTGTTTTGATAAAGTTGAAAACTGTTTTCTTTGTCATAAGTCTCTCAAAAGGTCCTGATAATTATTCTTACATTTTATAGCCAAGATTTTTAGTTTTTTTACTTAAAAACCACATTTTTTCTTGACTACTTTGTTGAATATTATTTTTAAAATTTAAACTTTTTCTCCAGCTTTAAATCCTCTAAAGCATTTGAATCTAGGAAACCTAAGACTAAAAGCCACCGCATCCTTGGATTTAGTTTTAGCATCAGCTCTGATTTCTACAAGTTGACCTATCAGTTGATTCCGTTTTGACCAATATTCTTCACGTTGGATATCACTAAATCCGCTTCCACAACTAAGACTGTATTCATGCCCATCATCTTCCCCTTCTACTAAGACAGCTCCTAGTCTACCTTTATTACGACCTGTGCCTTCCTCAACCGATACAACCTTTAAAGTGACTTCAATGAAAGGTTTTGCTTTTAACCAACTGTGTGTTCTTTTACATTCATAAATAGCATCAGGATCTTTAATCATTACTCCTTCATATCCACCTTCCACGGCAGATTTATTCAGCTCTACAAATCTTTTCTGTCCCGTAATGGTGTCGAGATCTACATTTTCCCATTCAAGTGTTTTTATATGTCTTAGAAGCAAAGAATGTTTTGCTACCCATTCTTTTACTAGTAAACTTCTTGCTGTTTGACTAGTGTTCCATCTCCCTTGTTGGAAGTTTTCAAGGGGACATAAGTCAAATAGGTGAAGAACTGCGTCTTTTGTTTGTTTGCCATCTTTTCTATGAACCTGTTTCATTAAATCTTGAAAGTTAGCACTCATTACTTCACCATCTAGGACTAAGTCATGAGGTCCAGGATCAATTTTTAGGACATTTTCTATTTCTGAGATAATATGACCAAAATTATGAAATTGTTTTCCATTACGAGAAAACATTTCTACTTTATTTTGTCTAATAATAGTTAAGACGCGCACACCATCTAATTTGATTTCAATTTGTTTTTTTCCTATCATTTTTTTTTCATGATTTGCACTGTCATGAGCTAAAGGACAAGAAAAAATTGGAATCGCATATTTGGGAAATTGCTTGGCTATCTTGTTGATTGTTTTTTCAGATACACCGCATCTAAGATCTTTAATTAAAACTCGTCTATAAAATCCATTCCACTCTTCTTTCGTAGCAGATTTCATAGCCGTAATAATTGCATCGCGAGCAGCGTGACCAGTAAGTTCTCTTTGAATAAGCTTATTTGCTAATTCCCTAAAATCTTTCCATAAAAAATTTTGACTTTTTTCATTCTCTTTTTCAGGAACAATTTTTACACCAAAAGTTACCAATGGATCAAGTGCCATACGGATTCCTTCAAAAAAATCATCTAGACCTTGTCCCATTGCTTCTGAGATGATTTTTTCTTTATCTAATCTACTTGGGTGTAATTCTAA
>QCSV01000051.1 GCA_003211415.1 Prochlorococcus sp. AG-670-M15
CCCAAAGGCCGTTTTTACTATTCCAGAAATTTCAACAGTTGGCTTAAGTGAGAAAAGAGCTAAAGAGATTTACTCTGAAAAAAATATAAAAATTTTCAAATGCAAATTTACACCTATGTCTAATACCTTTAAAAAGAATAAATCAAAATGTATGTTGAAGATTGTAGTTCATAAGCTAACTGACAAAGTCCTTGGATGTCATATGTTTGGAGAAACATCGTCTGAGATTATTCAAATGGTATCAATTTCATTAAATGCAGGGATAACAAAAAAAGACTTTGATATTACTATGGCTTTGCATCCAACTGAAATAAGAATTTTTTTTGAACTTATTTTGTTTTTAATTTTCTTTGTGTTTGAACAAATAATTTCTAATTCATTTTGAGTAATAAATCTTCCTAAGCCTTCAAAAATAGTTATATTCAACTTTTTCAAAGAATTTCTATGTAAATTACTTAACCTAGAAACCTCCTCTCTAACATTCTTCAACAAAATATTTGATTCAAAATTAATACCTTCATTTTTTAATCCATATCCTTCAGAAGAATCCATATTTTTTTTACTTTTAGCTGCATAAACCATTAATTTCTTAGGCACACATCCCCTTATCACACAAGTTCCTCCTATTTGATTTGCTTCTATGATTGCGACTTTTGCTCCATATCTAGCCGCACGTTTAGCCGCCGCGAGTCCTCCAGATCCAGCGCCAACAACAATTAAATCAAATTCAAATTCCAAGACTTTTTTTAATCAATTATTATAACGTTAGTTTATAGCTTTAATTCAAATAATGAATGAGATTTTGACATGGGATGATTTAAATAAATTTGAAGTTGAAGATCTTGATAGAGTCCATGGTATAAATAATTCCTACGCAAATTTAAGATTATTTGGACATAGTGAAAATGATGTATTAGTTACCCTCTATAGGGATAGGCATTCTTGGTGTCCCTACTGTCAGAAGATATGGTTATGGCTTGAATTTAAGAAAATTCCATACAGAGTCAAGAAAATAAATATGTTTTGCTACGGCCAAAAAGAAAGTTGGTTCCTTGAAAAAGTTAGATCGGGGAAATTACCTGCAATTGAATTTAAAGGGCAAGTTATAACTGAAAGCGACGATATCATAGCTTTTTTAGAAAATGAATTTGGAGCACTTGGATCTTTTATAACATCTAGTCACCTAATCAAAATTCGAGAGTTAGAAAGAGAAATTTTCAGATCCTGGTGTAATTGGCTCTGCCGAGAAAGCTTTAATTTTATAGATAACTCTTTTAGAAAAAAAAGATTTAAAGAATCCATTTCTAAACTAGATGAAATCTTAAGTAGCTCAAAATCAGGGTTTGTTGATCCATCAGTTTCTAACACGGGTGATATAGAGCCTGGTGTTGGAGATATAATTTTTATTCCCTATATGGAGAGAATGAATGCATCACTTATTTATTATAAAGGGTTTAATTTAAGATCTAATTACCGTAATGTAGATAACTGGCTTACCCTTTTTGAGGGGACAACTGCTTATAGAGGCACTCAAGGAGATTTTCATACTCATTCTCATGATCTACCCCCACAAATGGGAGGATGCTATAAAGAAAGCAATGAACAACAGATTACTTTCTCTAAGCTAATAGATACTGGGGAGGGTTTAGGTAATTATGAATTAAACCAAAATTATGAGTCAAAATATTATGCAACTATTGCTCTTAAAAGAGTGATAAAGCACAAAGAAAATTTACTAAAGGTAAACCCATACAATAAAGAATCCTTTGACGAATCATTGAGATCAGCTTTGAGCCATATGATCACAGGTGAAGTATTAATCCCTAAAAAACTTTCAGGAATCTCTCTAAGATACTTAAAAAATAGAATCTCAGTTCCAAGAGATATGCCAATTATTTCAGCAAGGTTATTAAGGCAATCATTAAATAAAATTGAATCGCTTAGTGATATCAATGAAATAGATAAGATACCTTTCAGGCATAGATATGATCAAGATCCTATAAATTTCATTTCTAGTTATTAGTAAAACTATAAATTTTTTCTTGAATCTATTTGAAGTAAATCTCTTATTTTTTGAACTTGACTTGCAATATTTGGATCAATAGATAATTTTTTTTCAACTTGTTCAATAGCATACATAACTGTTGTATGGTCCTTACCCCCAAACTCATCTCCAATTCTTGGTAGGCTTAGATCAGTACCATGTCTCATAAGATACATACCTATTTGTCTAGCTTGACTTACTGGTTTTCTCCTACTTGAACTGATCAATTCATCAGTAGAAACTTTAAAGAAATCTGATACTTTATTAATAACTTGTTTCGGAGTAACAACTACTCCAACACTATTAGGATCAAGCATTGGAGCAATTGATTGAACTGTCATTGGCAAGCCTGTTATTGATGCAAATGCAACAGCTCTAGTAAATGCTCCTTCCAATTCTCTAATATTCGAAGTGAATCTTCCTGCTATAAATTGAATTAAATCTCTTGGAAGACTCATCCTCTCTTGTTCTGCCTTTTTTTGAAGGATGGCTGTCCTAGTCTCAAGGTCAGGAGGTTGAATATCTGCGGTCATACCCATTGAGAACCTAGAAATTAATCTCTCTTGAATTCCCGACAATTGATTTGGTGGTCTGTCACTTGCAATAACTATTTGACTTCCTGATTCGTGAAGTGCGTTAAAAGTATGAAAGAATTCTTCCTGTGTATACTCTTTGCCTTCTAAGAACTGTATATCGTCTATTAAAATCAAATCTACATTTCTATATTTATCTCGAATAGCTGTCATTCCATCTCTTCGAATACCACTAATAACATCATTTGTAAAAGTCTCTGTAGATACATATTTAACTTTTGCTTCTGGATCTATTTCTACTCGATAATGACCTATTGCTTGCATTAAATGAGTCTTACCAAGACCTACTCCTCCACAAATAAATAATGGATTGAATTCTCTCCCAGGAGATTCGGCAACGGCTAAAGCTGCGGCATGAGCCAACCTACTATTTGGACCTACAACAAATCTTTTAAATACGTAGCGTAAATTTAAACCATTAGGATTTTTGAATTGATTTTTTGAAGAATTATTTTGGTTATTACTAGAAAAAGATCTTGTTTTATGATGAACGTTCTGTTCGTTAGGTTTATCTTCATTTGTAAAATCGCTGGTGGTATTCGTTTCAGATTTAAAAACAACTTTTACATCGTGACCGCAGATTTCCTTTGCGGCTTTTTCAATAGTTTCACAATAATTCTTTCTCAACCAATCACTAGAAAATGTATTTGGGGCGATTAAAGTTAATAAGCCATTTTCAAAACAATTAAATTTAGCAGGCCTTATCCATGTCTCAAATGAAGGCTTACTTAAAGTTTTTTGGAGTGATTGTTGAACTTCCGCCCAAATAGGATTAGTTGCTTGCAAAGTTTTATTCTCTAGATTATTAATCTAGTTGGAATTTAATAATTGGCCATTATCAAATCACAAGATCACGACAAATTTAAAATTATTTAACAAAGTATCGACTAAATTTATAAAAATAAATTTTATATTTTTTAATAAGCATATAATTATTTTAAATTTCACTAAATTATTGGATAAAGCATTACTTATTATCATGGCGAAATGGCATGGTTTTGGAAGATGCAAAACAAGATTATCGAAAGATATAGGTAAAAGTAATTCGGCGAAAGTACAAAGTGTAATGACCAAACACACAATTTCAGTAGCAAAATTTCTTCAAGAAAATAAACTGCTTGATATTTCTATTGCTATAACTGGTTTGGGAGTAGGAAATTGTAGAAAATGGTCTAGAGAATTAGGCATCAAAAAATTTAATTTGCAGGGGAAAGGCTGCTTGGGAGAAAAAATGAAACGGCAAATAATTATCAACAAAAAATTTTGTGCTAGACATAAGATCAAAAATATTATTTTTATTGGTACTGACCTTCCAGATTTATGCCATCAAGATTTATTGAATACTCTAAAAGAGCTTCAACATAATGATCTTATTTTAGGACCATCTAACGATGGAGGATATTGGCTTATTGGTTTATCAGAAAAAGTAATGTTATCGCATACATATTTACCTTTTATCAACATAAAGTGGGGGACAGAAAATGTTCTTCAAAATACAATTGATAATTTTGCTTCTAAAAAATTAAAATATAAGTTCTTAGATAAAAAAATAGACATAGATACAATTATTGATATTGAAAATAGAAAGTAATCGACTTGTCAAAAATTTCAATTATTATTCCAACTATTAATGAAGCTAGTAATTTGCCATTATTGCTTTCAGACTTATCAAGTATTCAGAAAGAGGGCGAAATCATAATTGTTGATTCTGGAAGTGAAGATAAAACTATCGATGTAGCAAATATTTATGGAGCGAAAGTATTTATATCCAAAGAAAGGAATCGAGGTTTACAATTAGATATTGGAGCTAAAAATTCAAAAGGAGATTGGCTCATATTTTTACATGCAGACACAAGATTAACCCATGATTGGTTTAAAAAAATAAATTCATTTTTAAAGGGACACAAGAATAGTATTTACTATTTTGAATTCAAAGTTAATCACAAAAAGATAATTTATAGAGTTCTCGAAATTCTCGTGAATTTTAGAAGTAAATTTTTGAAACAACCGTATGGTGATCAAGGTTTGATAATTCATAGAACTACATACTTTAAGAATAATGGTTTTAGAAAAATACCTTTGATGGAAGATGTAGATTTTTTAAGGAGATTAAACAAAAAAAAAGATTTAAAACAATTAAATTTACCTATTTTTATAAGTTCAAGAAAATGGGAAAGAACTAATATTTTTCTCCAAGCCATTAAGAACTGGCAATTTAGAAGAAGATGGTTAAAAGGCGAATCGTTAAAATCTATATATTCTGACTACTACAAAAATGATTAATTTGCGTACCAAAAAGCACATTTAGAGCCTCTAGGTTCTAATGTCCAACCTTGTCTTTTATAAAATGAAACCACTTCCGCATCAGCAAAAAGGGTTACTTTAGAAATTCCAATATTTTTCAATTCTTTTAGGACATATTTCATTAACTCTTTCCCCAATCCAAGTCCTTGATAGACAGGGTTAATAGCCACATCCCAAACTGTTGCTTCTAGAATCCCATCACCAGTGCATCTTGCAAATCCTACTAGTCTGGGGAATTTATCATCATGACGCCATAACCCAACCACCAAAATACTGAAATCTAAAGCTCTTTTTACCCTTCTTATAGGTCTTCTGCTCCAACCAACAGTTTGCAAAAGTTGATCTAGTTCTATTAGATCTAAATCTTTATTTTTACTACATACAAATATTTCTTCTTTATTTGTTTGAGTGAACTCATAAGAATTTAAACCATAGAAAGCTATCAGCTCTTCCCTTGACAAAGTGTTTGATTTTTTTATTAACGATCCTTGGTTTCTAAAAATCATTAAAAATTCACGAATCCTTTTTGTTGAAGCTCAGAGAGCTGAAAATATAAACCCTTTTTCAGTCTCAATTCACTATGTGTTCCCTCTTCAACTAATGATCCCCCTTTTAAGACTAAAATCTTATCAGAACTTTCGATAGTGGCTAATCTGTGAGCTATTACTAATGCTGTTCTTTTTGACAGAATTCTTTCAAGATCTTTCTGCAAAGTAGCCTCTGTAGAGGGATCCATA
>QCSV01000052.1 GCA_003211415.1 Prochlorococcus sp. AG-670-M15
TTGATCTTTTTGTCTAAAGCTTCACTATTTAGTTGATTTTTTCTTTCAGTTATTAATTTCTGCAGATTTATCTTTATTAAATTTGCCTTCTGGCCAACAATTGGTCTATCAGTAGCAGATAATTGACCCATGGTTTTCAAGATAATTGATAAATCACCTTTTTTCCCTAGCAAGGAAACTCTTAACTGATCCAGTTCTTCATGAGTACTAGCATTATTTATATTATTTTTTGCTTTTAGAGAAAGATTATTTAGTTTTTCCTCAATTTGACTTAATGATTCAATCTGACTCACTGATATAGTAAAAATAAGTATTGCTTTATATTACTTAAATATCGTCCATAAATAAAATTTATTGATTAATGAAACCGTTAAATATATTAATTAGCAATGATGATGGTGTTTTTGCAGCGGGGATAAGAGCATTAGCAAAATCAGCGCAAAAAAGAGGGCATAAGGTAAAAGTAGTTTGTCCTGACCAAGAAAGATCAGCTACAGGTCATGGTCTTACTTTACAATCTCCCTTAAGAGTTGAAAAAGCTGACGAATTATTTGGGGAAGGAATTGAAGCTTGGGGATGTTCTGGCACACCTGCTGATTGCGTCAAATTAGCACTTTCTGAAATTTTGGATCATAAACCTGATCTAGTACTATCTGGAATAAATCACGGGCCAAATTTAGGGACAGATATTTTTTGTTCAGGCACAGTCGCTGCAGCTATGGAAGGCACTTTAGAAAATGTTCCCTCCATGGCAATTAGTGTTGCTAGTTTTAAATGGAAGAAATTTGAATTTGCTGGAGAAATTGCGATGAATATTGCAGAACAAGCAATTAACGATAGTTGGCCAACTTCACTTCTATTAAACTTGAATATACCCCCTTGCGAAAAAAGCAAAATAAAAGAATTATCATGGACAAGACTATCAGTAAGAAAATATAAAAATCAATTTTCCAAAAGAGAAGACCCAAGGGGTGATGATTATTATTGGCTCGCTGGTGAGGTAGTTTTAGATCTTAAATCAAAAGGTTATGGTCCAAAGAAATGGCCAAGTGACGTATCGCAAATACAAGAAAATAAAATATCTCTTACACCCGTTGAACCAGATTTATTTTGGAGGGGTAATTTAGACAAATTACCTAAAATTAATAATTCATTTATAAATCCTTCTTAAAAGCCACAACGAAAAGCAAAGTCCAAAAAAATGAGCAGCAATAACTTGTGTGTTGCTGAGAACTGATAATATTTCAAGTCCAGTAATTGGGATATCAGATGTCGCTGTTATCAATTGTCCAGTTGTTTGAGAAGATGCTTGGATAAATAAGGCACCCATAAGAGCTTGATATCCAATTAATCCAAACAAAATTCCTAATAAATCAACTATTAGTCCTCGTTTTATCAATTTACTTGTTTGGCCTCTTGAGGGTCTTGCGTTACTTGCGATTGCTCTTCCTGTTCTAACTATTAACCAACCTTGCCAAAGACTAAAAAGTAGTAAAATCAAGGATATTGTTGTAAGTGATAGACCAGGCGCTAAGCCAAGCTGTCCTTCGCTGTTATTTACAACATTTGAAAAAAGCAAAACAGCTGCAACAACAACACCTAAAATGGACTGAACCCAAAAGCGCATCCATCCAATGCGCCGCATTCCAAATGAAAGGGACTGAAAATCCATTTTGTCAGACATTCATTTGATTGAATAAACTTTAATCAATCCAAATTTGCCACTAAAATCATAAAATTGCACGTAATCTTTTGATCTCTTTAATATCGCCATCTGAAGTTAAGAGTCCTACCTCAATAGCTATTGGAAGTTTTGATGGCCTTCATGCGGGCCACAGAAAATTAATAAAAAGTGTAGTTGAAGAAAATCAATATACCCCAACAATCGCAAGCTTCTGGCCTCATCCCCGAGAAGTTCTTTACAAAGAGATGCGTCTTAGACTTGATCTCCCTAATGAAAAACTATCTATTCTTGAAGATCTGGGGATTGAACAATTAGTTCTGATTCCTTTTGATATGGAACTATCAAAATTAAGTGCAGAAAGATTTGTAAGAGATATTTTGATAAATCAATTACAAGCAAAAAGCATTTCTGTGGGTGCTAATTTTAAATTTGGTTTCAGAAGAAGTGGAGACATAAATACAATAAAAAATATGATTAAGGATACAGACATTAAACTAAAAATTATTCCAATTTTAGAAGACAAGGAAGGTAGAATCAGCAGCAGCAGAATAAGAGATTTATTAGAGAAAAGTGATCTGAAAAATGCTTTCAAAATTCTTAATAGACCTTATAGTTTTAATGGGAAGGTTGTTAAAGGTAAAGGAATTGGAAAAAGTATAGGATGGCCTACCGCAAATCTTGAAATAGATGGCAGAAAATTTTTACCTGGAGAAGGAGTTTACGCATCTTGGGCAACCATAGAAAATTCCAACAAAAAAATTGAATCTGTTATGAATCTTGGCTCTCAACCAACAATAAATCCTTTATTGCCATCTGCAGTTGAAGTTCATTTAATAAATAAAGATATCGATCTATATGGTTTAAATCTATCTGTTGAACCAGTTGAAAAACTTAGATCTCAAATCAAGTTCAAAAATATAAATCAACTTTCTAATCAAATTAAAAAAGATAGAGATAGTGCTATGAAAATTTTTAAAAACTACAAAAAATAAATTACAAATGCTGAATTCCAATACTAAAGACGCTGAAGATTTAAGAATCTATCAAATTATTGACGCTAATCTAGATAGAGCTAGAGAAGGACTAAGAGTATTAGAGGATTGGGCTAGATTTGGAATAGGCAAAGAAAAATATGTTGAAAAGATTAAAAATTTTAGACAAATTTTAGGAAAAAATCATTTAGAAGTTTATAAACAATCTAGAAATTACATTGAGGACAAATGTAAAGGATTAACTCATCAAGAGCAATTCAACAGAAAAACTTCTGAGCAAATTATAAGTTCTAATTCAGCCAGAGTTCAAGAAGCATTACGAGTCATAGAAGAATTCTCAAGGATGCAGAATCATAAGCTTTCAAAAATCGCTTCTAAAATTAGATATGAAATTTATACTATTGAAATCGACTTATTAAATTTTAGCAAGTGTAGGAAGTCGGAGAAAATATTAAAAGAAAATGACTTATATGTAATCACAGATCAAAAGGACAACTTATTAGAAATAATAGAAGAGATTTTAATTGCGGGAGTAAAAATTATTCAGCATAGATTTAAAACGGGAACTGACCAAGATCATCTTCAAGAAGCAATTCAGATTAAAAATCTATGTGAAAGATATAATTCTTTGTTTATCGTTAACGATAGACTTGATATAGCTCTAGCATCTAACGCGGATGGAATTCATCTTGGACAAGACGATTTAGACTTAAAAACCGCAAGAAAACTATTAGGATATTCAAAAATAATCGGTATAAGTGCAAATAATGCAATTGATATTTCAAGTGCTCTTCAGGAAGGTTGTGATTACATAGGAATAGGGCCAGTATTCGAAACTACAACAAAAAAGAATAAAAAACCTTTAGGTATTGAAAATATCAAAACATTAACAAAGGATTTAAATATTCCTTGGTTTGCTATTGGGGGAATCAAGTCAAATAATATTTCATATTTAAAAAGAAATGGGTTTAAAAAAGTTGCCTTAGTTTCGGAATTAATGAATTCTGAAGATCCTAAAGAAGACGCTATGATGATTCTAAAAGAGTTGTCTCATGAAAATTAGGGTAAATGGAGAAGAAAAAAAAATAGAACTTGATCAAGAGAATGTTCTACTTTCAACAGCTCTAAATTTAATGGGATATAAATCCAACACAATAGTAGTGGAGTTAAATAATTTAATTATAAATTCAATGAAATGGGGAAAAGTGAAACTTAAAGATGGTGATAATTTAGAAATCGTTTCAATAGTTGGTGGTGGTTAAAAGATAAATTCTTTGCATATTAAAAATCTTCATATTTTTTTAAGTTTAAGCTTGAAACAATAACCAAAATTCTCCAGTTTTCGTTTTATATTCTTAATACTTAAATATAAAAATGAAAGAAAAAATTGATAATAACTCAAGGTCCCTTAAATGGGAGCAAAATGGTGAGTTAGCACATAAAGATCTCTCTGAGCTAATTGAAAGATTAAAAAATGTAGAAAGTGAACATACCTCATCTGAGCTGTCTAGATTAGGTACAAAATCAAACATAAAAGATTAAATTTGTTACTTAGATCTTGTTTTTATAAAAATTTGTACCAAATTAAAAATACTGAATATAAAAATAAATGCCGAAAAGATTTCCAGAGTGGGTAAATACAGAAGTCGTTATAAAAGCAATCAAAATGAGAGACGAAGGAATGCTATCAAAACAACTTAATTTATGGATAGAAAACCTATTAGAAATTGAAAAAAAGTAATTATTTAGGAAATACTTTTAATAATTCTCAGAGCCGCCATTGCTGCTCCGTAACCATTATCTATATTCATAACTGCAATACCTGGAGAACAGCTAGACAACATACTATTTAATGCAGTTTCTCCATCCTTGCTAACACCGTAACCGACTGAGATAGGTACGGCAATTATAGGTTGTGCCAACAATCCACCCACAACAGTTGCCAAAGCTCCTTCCATTCCAGCACAAACTATTAATACATCATATTTATTAATTTCTTCTAACTGACTCATTAATCGATGAAGTCCAGCTACTCCAACATCTATAAAAGATTGACAATTCACTCCATAAATTTCAAGCGCTAATTGTGCTTCAAGTGTTACGCCCAGATCGCTTGAGCCGCCTGAAATTATGGCAACTTTTTTATTCGTATTTACTTTATTCAAATTTTTCCCAATTGTTAGGCAATTTGCTTCTTCATAGAATCGTGCATCATCGTACAAACTTGCAAGATAATTAGCCTTTTCACTATTAATCCTAGTAATGAAGACAACCTCATTTTTACTTAATACATTTTCAGATAATCTCTTTAATTGGTCGATACTCTTATCTTGACCCCAAATAGCCTCAATGAGTCCAATCCTATCTCTTCTTTGAAAATCAAACTTGATATC
>QCSV01000053.1 GCA_003211415.1 Prochlorococcus sp. AG-670-M15
GAATTTGATGAATGTGATCCAAAGATCAAAGTAAGTAATAAATCAAAGAGTCATAGACTAATCAATCAAGTTTTAGAAGTTCAGAATCCTGATAATTTTTTTGAATTATTGAAACTTAATAGAGTATTAGCTATGCGAAACGAAAGAAAAGAAAAGATTGAAAGTTTAATTAATGAGGCATCTAAATCTAAAAATTTGAAACCTGACCTTTCAGAAGGATTGCTTAGTGAACTTACTGATTTAGTTGAATGGCCAGACTTGATCATTGGTAAATTTAGTGAAGAATTTCTTGATCTTCCCGTTGAAGTTCTCTCCACAGTTATGAAAAGTCATCAGAGATACGTTCCTCTATTATTGAAAAATAATAGTTTTTCTAAATTAGATTTAAGCTCTGAAAAAAGTATTAGTACAACTTTTCTAGTTATTTCAAATGGTCTTGAAGAATCAAATAATAATATTGCCAAAGGTAATGAGAAAGTATTGAGGGCAAGGTTTTCAGATGCAAAGTTTTTCGTTGAAAGTGATAAAAAAGTTGCTTCAATCGAAAGAAATGAAAAGCTTAAATCTGTTTCCTATTTGAAAGGACTTGGAAATATTTTTCAGAGGGTAGAGAGAATAGAGGAAGTTACTAAAAAAATTCTTAAATTTTTAAATGAAAAGTCTTTAGAAGAGAAAAAAATAATAGAAGCTGCTAAATACTGTAAAAACGACTTATGTAGTGAAATTGTTTTCGAATTCCCTGAGTTGCAAGGAATAATGGGTGGTAAATATCTCAAATATGAAGGATTTAGTGAGGATGTTTGTTTGGCTGTTGCTGAACATTATTTACCTTCTTTTTATAAAGATTCTTTACCCTCCACAATATATGGTGCAATAGTTTCTATCGCAGATAAGGTTGAAACGTTAATAAGCATATTTATTTCTGGTAAGCGTCCCAGTGGATCATCTGATCCTTATGCTTTAAGAAGAAATTTGAATGGAGTAATTAAAATAATTTGGGATTATGAACTTGATTTGCCTTTAGATAAATTATTTAAAGAACTTATTGATTTTTGGAAAATCGCATTTCCGAATTTAAACTTCTCAAGAGAAACAGTGTTTGATGATTTAAATGAATTTTTAGTTCAAAGAATAATTAGTCATCTCGAAGAAATATCACTAGATAAAGAATTAATAAAGGCCGTTTGCTCTTCTGATGAACCATCTCCAAAAAGAATATTAAATATTGTTGATCTTAAAAATAGGATTAAATCTATTGTCGATTTTAAAGAAAGGGAAACTTTTGTTGAAATCCAGAAGGTAATTATCAGGGTTAGTAAATTAGCTAATAACAGTACTCTTTCAAAAGATGTTTTCACTGCAGATGATTACGTGAACACAAAACTTTTTGAAAAAGATTGTGAATTTAGAGTTTTTGAATTTATAAGAGAATTAGAAAAACTTTTTTCAACGGGTTATTGCAATTACTTAAAACTTCTGAATTTATTCGAGATTAATGTAAATACTATTGAGGATTTATTTGATAATGAAAACGGAGTCCTAATAATGTCAGAGGATTTAAAAATAAGAAATAATAGACTTAATTTATTGAGCTTAATAAGAAATTATTCTTTGAAAATTGCTGACTTTACACTTTTGAACTCTTAACTTTAATTCCTCCCTTTATTGAATAATTTTCTAACATTTTTTCTACATCTTTATCTTCTCTTACAGCACTGTCAACAGGTTTATAATTTAGAGGCGCTAGTGCTTTTCCTCTTAAAATCGAGCCAAGTGTAAGCATTGTGATTTTAAGTTGCTGCAATGGTTTCATAGAAACAACTCTTTTGTATAAGTAACTGTCAAAAGTAAGTCTTTGTACATCCGTGTCATCACACATCTCAACAAAGGCTTCTCTCGCAGAATCATTTCTATAGAAAATATTCTGAAGGATTTCTAGAACTTTATAGGTCGTGCCATATTTTTTATCCCATTTTTTTAAATAGTTTTTTAAATCCTTTTCTGAAGGAATTACTTGACCGTTTTTTGATGCTTCAACAATTTCTTCGGCACACATTCTCCCGCTTTTTGCCGCAAAATAAATACCCTCTCCAGAACTTTTTGTAACATATCCAGCCGCGTCACCAACCAATGCCATTCTTCCAACTACCCTTCTTGGTCTTGGATGCTCAGGGATAGGATGTGCTTCTACCTTTATCACCTCGCCATTAACAAGTCTTTTCTTTGCCCTGTTTCTTACTCCCTCTTGAAGTCCTTTAATTAATGATTGATTCTTTTGCATGGTTCCAGTGCCCACGGCAACATGATCATATTTAGGAAATACCCATCCATAAAAATCAGGAGAAACATCAGTGCCGACATACATTTCGGCAAGATCTTCGTAGTAGCTCATTTCTTCTTTAGGTAATTTAATCCTTTCTTGAAATGCAATAGCAACTTTGTAATCTCCAGCATCCATTGCTTTGGCAACTCTACTATTAGCTCCATCAGCACCTATTAAAAGGTCAACAGTAAGCTCTTTGAGCTCTCCTTTTTTGTCTCCATTCGAAAAGTCTGAATATGAGAGTTGATATGGCCCTTGATTATTATCGCCTGTATCGATAGAGGTAACTAATCCATTTACTAGCGTGGCACCAAGATCAGAGGCTCTATTACGCATAAAAGCATCCATAACTTCTCTTCGGCACATCCCAATAAACTCATTATCGCTTTTCCCGTAAACTTTATCTAAGCTTATGTCTACCTCTCTATTTGACGGAGATATCATTCTCATATGCCTTACTTTTCTATCAATAATTGTCTCAGGTAAATCGAATTCTTCTACCATGCAAAGAGGAATAGCCCCACCACATGGTTTTGCATTATCTAATTTTCTCTCGAAGAGCCAAGTTTTTATACCAGCTTTAGCAAGTATTTCTGCAGCACATGAACCACTTGGACCTCCTCCAATAACAGCAACCCTCAACATATGAAAAAAAATAATACTGTATATAAAACCTACATCTTTTTTGCTTATAAAAGTGCATTTCTTAAAATAATAGTTAATATCGAAATATCTTTTCCAAATTGACCTCTAAATATTGGAACTAAACAAAGATATCAATCAATTTGATATACCACTTGCCAAAAGAACTTACCTAAATAACAAATATTCAACATTATTAAAAAAATTATTAATATTTTCTCCATTTCTTTTCCTTATTTTTTCTATCGCTGCATTACGATTTATTAAAATTATAAAATTAGAACCTCTTAATAATCTCAAGTTTCAGGTTGAAAGAAATCACGACGGCAGAATTTTAGGCCATCTTCCCTATAACGAAACTCCTAAGGAGAAATTAGTTTTAATTGAGCCCAATATTGCAGTTCATATCGATATGCGCGATTCTCTACTTGAGATGAGAGAAGAAGCGAAAAAAGATGGGATATATTTGGTCTTCTTGAGTGGTTATAGATCAATAAATTTGCAAAACGATATCTTTTATTCTTTAAAATCTATTAGAAATCAAGAAGCGGCAGACAGAGCTAGAGTTTCAGCTCCTCCAGGATATTCTGAACATAGTACAGGTTTCGCAATAGATATTGGTGATGCTTCTCAAAGAGAGACAGACTTTGAAATCGACTTTGAAAATACTAACGCCTTTAGATGGCTAATAAAAAATGCAGCTAAGTTTCACTTTAAGTTATCGTTCAATAAAGATAATAAATATATAGATTACGAACCCTGGCATTGGAGATATGAGGGGTCAATTGAAGCATTAAAAGTTTTTGAAAGCTCAAATAGAAAATTATAAATCTAATGGATTAATTAAATTATTCAATTAGATTATATTTTTCAAAGTCTTAAAGAGAAAATACTCATAATAAGCATACTTTGAGTTAGCCTTGTTAAAGCCAATCTACTATTTATATAAATTTTATAAATGTCATCTTCGATTAATGAAATTAGAAATGTTGCAATTATTGCTCACGTAGATCATGGGAAGACAACTCTCGTAGATGCATTGTTATCTCAATCAGGAATTTTTAGAGACAATGAAGTGATCCCTACATGTGTAATGGATTCAAATGATCTTGAAAGAGAAAGGGGCATAACAATTCTCTCAAAAAATACAGCAGTTAACTATAAAGACACCAGAATTAACATTATAGACACACCTGGGCATGCTGATTTTGGAGGAGAAGTTGAAAGGGTTTTGGGAATGGTTGATGGTTGTCTCCTTATTGTTGATGCAAATGAGGGACCTATGCCTCAAACAAGATTTGTTTTAAAAAAAGCATTAGAAAAAGGACTTAGGCCTATAGTCTTTGTAAATAAAATTGATAGACCACGAGTAGTACCAGAAATAGCAATTGATAAGGTCCTTGATTTGTTTTTGGAATTAGGAGCTGATGATGATCAATGTGATTTTCCTTATCTCTTTGGGAGTGGCTTATCTGGTTTCGCGAAAGAAGAGATGGAGTCTAATAGTGACAATATGATGCCTCTTTTTGAAGCTATTATCAGACACGTTCCCCCTCCAGTTGGTGACTCTAATAAGCCTCTTCAACTACAAATAACTACTTTGGATTATTCTGATTTCTTAGGCAGAATAGTAATTGGGAAAATTCATAATGGAACTATAAAAAATGGCCAACAGGCTAGTTTAATTAAAGAAAACGGAAAAACTATTAAAGGTAAGGTTAGTAAACTTTTAGGATTTGATGGATTACAAAGAATTGATATAAATGAAGCATTTGCAGGTGATATTGTTGCTGTCTCTGGTTTCGATGACGTCAATATTGGTGAGACAATAGCATGTCCCGATTCTCCTAATCCACTTCCATTAATCAAAGTTGATGAACCTACCTTGAACATGACTTTTGTAGTTAATGATTCACCATTTGCGGGTAAGGAAGGGAAATTTGTTACTAGTAGACAATTAAAAAATAGATTGGAGAGGGAACTTTTAACAAATGTTGCCCTTAGAGTAGAAGAAACTGATTCTCCTGACAGGTTCTCAGTTTCAGGAAGGGGAGAATTACATCTAGGG
>QCSV01000054.1 GCA_003211415.1 Prochlorococcus sp. AG-670-M15
AGAGTTGCGGATCCTTTTGCAAAAAAAATAACAGAGGGAGTGGTTAAAGATGAATATCTTCATTTAAATTACGGTCAAGAGTGGCTTAAAGAGAATCTAACTACTTGTAAGGAGGAATTAATGGAAGCTAATAAGGTTAATCTTCCGTTAATTAAAAAGATGTTAGATGAAGTAGCAGATGACGCATCAGTTTTAGCTATGGATAAAGAAGAATTAATGGAAGAATTTATGATTGCTTATCAAGATACATTGATGGAAATAGGTCTAGATAATAGAGAAATTGCAAGAATGGCTATGGCAGCTATCGTCTAATTACATTTCTAATTAATTAAGGATTTTAATAATTAATCAATCCTATTTAAGTAGTAATCTCTGTGCTATTGTTCATATCATCGTATAGAAACCATTTATAAATTTTAAATGTTTGGGTTAATAGGCCACTCAACCAGTTTTGAAGATGCAAAAAGAAAAGCTTCGATGCTAGGCTTTGATCATATTGCTGATGGCGACTTGGATGTTTGGTGTACTGCTCCTCCTCAGCTTGTTGAAAATGTAGAAGTTAAGAGTGCTACTGGAATATCTATTGAAGGTTCTTATATAGATTCGTGCTTTGTTCCTGAAATGCTTTCTAGGTTTAAAACGGCTAGAAGAAAAGTACTAAATGCTATGGAACTAGCTCAGAAAAAAGGGATTAACATTACCGCTTTAGGAGGATTTACTTCTATTATTTTTGAGAATTTTAATCTTCTACAGCATAAACAAATTAGAAATACTTCATTAGAGTGGGAAAGGTTTACTACTGGCAATACTCATACTGCCTGGGTTATTTGTAAGCAACTAGAAATAAATGCGCCTCGCATTGGGATAGACCTTAAAAAAGCAACTGTTGCTGTAATTGGTGCTACAGGTGATATTGGTAGTGCTGTTTGTAGATGGCTTATCAATAAAACTGGGATTTCAGAACTTCTTATGGTAGCAAGACAACAAGAACCACTAGCGCTGTTACAAAAAGAATTAGATGGTGGCACCGTAACAAGCTTAAATGAGGCATTGCCGCAGGCGGATATTGTCGTATGGGTAGCAAGTATGCCTAAAACTATTGAAATTGATACAGATAACTTAAAAAAACCATGTTTAATGATTGATGGAGGATACCCCAAAAATCTTGATGAGAAATTTCAGGGTGAAAATATTCATGTTTTAAAAGGAGGTATAGTAGAGTTTTTCAATGATATTGGTTGGAATATGATGGAACTTGCGGAAATGCAAAACCCTCAGCGAGAGATGTTTGCTTGCTTTGCAGAAGCTATGATTTTAGAATTTGAAAAGTGTCATACAAACTTTAGTTGGGGAAGAAATAACATTTCCCTTGAAAAGATGGAGTTTATTGGGGCAGCATCTTTAAAGCATGGTTTTTCTGCGATTGGACTTGATAAGCAGCCTAAAGTATTAACAGTTTAAATTATGGCTAAACGTTACCTCCTTGATTTTGAAAAGCCTCTTGTTGAACTTGAGAAGCAGATAGAGCAAATTAAAGAATTAGCTCGAGATTCAGAAGTAGATGTTAGTCAACAGCTTCTGCAGCTTGAAACCTTAGCTGCTAGGAGAAGAGAAGAAATATTTAAATCTCTTACCCCTGCTCAAAAGATTCAGGTAGCTAGACATCCTCAAAGACCTAGTACTTTGGATTTTGTTCAAATGTTTTGTGATGACTGGATCGAATTACATGGAGACAGAAATGGTGGCGATGATATGGCACTAATTGGGGGAATAGGTTCGATAAATAATAGACCAGTGTTGATGATAGGGCATCAGAAAGGAAGGGACACAAAAGAAAATGTAGTAAGAAACTTTGGGATGGCAAAACCAGGAGGATACAGAAAAGCTCTTAGATTAATGCAGCATGCAAATAGATTTTCTTTGCCAATTCTTACATTTATTGATACTCCTGGAGCTTATGCTGGTTTAAAAGCTGAAGAACAAGGTCAAGGTGAAGCGATTGCAAGAAACCTTCGAGAGATGTTTGGATTGAAAGTTCCAATTGTTGCTACTGTCATTGGAGAAGGAGGTTCTGGAGGAGCACTTGGAATAGGTGTTGCCGATAGGTTACTAATGTTTGAACACAGTGTTTACACAGTTGCTAGTCCGGAAGCATGTGCATCAATTTTGTGGAGAGATGCTGCGAAGGCACCAGAAGCTGCATCAGCACTTAAAATCACAGGTAAAGATTTACTTAAATTAGGTATAATAGATGAGGTATTACCAGAACCGTCTGGTGGAAATAATTGGGCTCCTTTAGATGCTGGTAACACACTAAAAGAGGCTATTGAGAAACACCTTAATGCTTTACTGCAAATGCCTGAAGACGAATTAATTGAGCAAAGATACAAAAAGTTTAGGGTTTTAGGTAAATTTATCGAAGCAAATAATATTGAAGAGATTTATAGTGAAATCCCCCAAAAAACTTAATAACTTGAAACTAGCTTTTATAACGGGTGCTACGAAAGGTATTGGTAGATCTACCGCAATTACTTTTGCCAATGCTGGCTGGAATTTAATTTTACTCTCCAGGAATACGGATTTAATGGAGAAACTAAAGAGCGAACTGTTGATCACTAAATCAAAAATTAACCTAGTAAAATGTGATTTATCTAATCCTCTAGAAATAGCGCATTGTGTTAAAGAGGCAATTGAGAAGTATGGGTGCCCTTCAGTATTGATAAATAATGCCGGTTGCGCATTTAATGGCCCTTTAGTTGAAATGGAATTAGGTCAATGGGAGCAAACTATGCAAATAAACCTCACAAGTGTTTTTCAAGTTTGTAGTTCAATAATTCCTCAAATGAGAAAAAATGGTGGTTTAATTATTAATGTAAGTAGTCATGCCTCTTATAATGCATTCCCCCAATGGGGAGCTTATTGTGTATCAAAATCTGCACTAGCTATGTTTACTAAATGCTTGAGGGAGGAGGAGAGATCTAATTCAATAAGAGCGTGCACAATAACTCTTGGTTCAGTAAATACTCCTCTTTGGGACTCCGAATCAATCAATTCTGATTTTGATAGAACTTCTATGCTCTCCTCAAAAGAGGTATCAGAAACTATTCTCTACATGGCTCAAAAACCTGAATCACAACTTATAGAAGACTTGACTTTGATGCCTTCTGGCGGAGCCTTTTAAAAATTCTGTTTATCTGATTAATCTTAAAAAAAGTGATTTTTTTTAATGCTATTTGAACCCGATTGAACAAGAGAATGTGATATAGTATATAAGCAATTAAGCTTTTGGAAGATACAGTAAATTAAGTTGCATACAATTTTCTGTTTAAAATTTTATGACCTCTACATTACCCAACGATAATATTAGAAACTTTGACGACCAGATTACTAATAAACTAATTTCTGAAATCATAAGAGACAGAATTAAGAATTCTGGTACAAGATTTAGTGCTAACGATAATATTTCTGATTTCATAAATCCTGGTGAATTAGAAATTTTAGAAAAAGAAATAGCCTCAAGAGTTAAAGACTTACTAAAGTCGCTCGTAATTGATGTTGAGAATGATCATAATACTAAAGAAACTGCTGAAAGAGTTTCAAAAATGTATCTAAATGAAGTTTTTAAAGGCAGATATCATGAACAACCTAAAGTTACAAGCTTTCCTAATGACAAGAATCTTGATGAAATTTATACAGTTGGTCCAATTTCGGTCAGATCTGCATGTTCACATCATTTAGTTCCAATTCTAGGAGAGTGTTGGATAGGTATCAAACCTGGAAATAAAGTCATAGGACTTTCAAAATTTGCGAGAGTTGCTGATTGGGTTTTTTCAAGACCTCATATTCAGGAAGAAGCTGTAATGATTCTTGCAGATGAAATTGAAAAACTGTGCGAACCTAAAGGTTTAGGCATTATTGTAAAGGCCCAACATTATTGTATGAAATGGAGGGGAGTCAAAGAACCAAATACAAGTATGATTAATTCTGTGGTTAGAGGTGATTTTAGACACGATTTAAGTTTAAAACAAGAATTTTTTGAGCTTGTAAAACAGCAGTCTGCTACTAATAATTACTAATTTCTTTTTAAAAAATTAAAAAGATCTTCTGTTTTTTTAATATCTTTTAAACCCGGAGAGATTTCAATACTACTTGAAATATCTAGTCCATCAGGTTTGATATCTGTAAGTATTTCATTAATCCATTCAATTGATATTCCACCTGCTAACCACCAAGGTTTGCTAAATTGGAGATTCTTTAAATAAGCAGATTTTATTTTTTTCCCTGAACCTCCATAAGTTTCTTTATTCCAAGAATCAAGTAGGATAGCATCTACAAAATCCTCAAAAGGCTTTATTTTATCTATATCCTTTTCCGTTTTTATTCTGAAAGCCTTCCATAGGCCAATATTGGGAATTTTTTCCCTTATTTTTTTGCAGTAATCAATATCTTCATCTCCATGTAATTGAATGATAGTTTCACTCGGGTTTCCTAAGAAATTTTTAATAATTAAGTCTACTGGACAATTTTGTACAACCGATACCCTCTCGATTTTTGGATGCAACTTTTCTAAGGTTTTAAAAATTTTTTTCTTAATTTCAGCTGATATATATCTTGGTGACTCTTCCACTGTAATAATGCCTATAGCATGAGCTCCTAACTTTGCGACTTGGAGAGCTTGTTCTTCTGAAGTCAGGCCACAAATTTTAATTAAAGTATTTCTCTTGGGCATATAATTAGACTGAATGTAAAATTAATATTATT
>QCSV01000055.1 GCA_003211415.1 Prochlorococcus sp. AG-670-M15
GAAAAATTAGCCAAACGAAATGTACCTGTATTAGCCTTACCTCTTTACGGTAGAACAGCTCCAAAATTAGATTTAGCATACAGCCTAGAAGACTTGAAATTAGGCAGGCATCATAAAAATTTAACCACTTCAAAAAATATTATTCAAGATGTTTCAGCAGCTATAAATTGGGTTAAAGAAAAATATCCAAAAAAGAAAATCTCAATTATTGGATTTTGTTTTGGGGGTCATGCAGCACTTATTGCTTCTTCATTAAAAGGAATAGAAAGTTCATTTTGTTTTTATGGAGCAGGGGTTACAACACCAAGATCCGATACTAATTCTGCACCTATTAATATACTTGAAAAAGTTTCTGGAAAATTGAATTTTATTTGTGGTTCTTCCGATGATTTAATTCCCTTACAAGATAGATTAGAAATTAAAAAAAGATTTAAAGATCTAGATCCTTTAGAAGAGAGATTGATTTATGTTGAAGTTAAAGGAGCTGAGCATGGCTTTATGTGTGAGGAAAGAGAATCCTTCGACAAGGATGCATCATTAATTGGTTGGAATTTATTGATGAAAGAATTAAATTAACAAAATTCTTGAGAATGATTTTAAAAAGTGTCTGCACTAATAATTTATATAAATTCAATACCTTAATGAAAAACTTTTTAAAATTTTTTTTCGATTTAATAACTTAAAAAGTCAAATCAAGTACTTTAATAAAAGAAAAAAATAAATATTATAATCCTAAATAATTTTCTATTAATTCAAATTCATGATTAAGAATTTATTCATTGCAATAGCCTTTGCTTTGATGCTCATCAACCCAAGTATTTCTATAGCTGCAGAATCTCCTGTAGATGTACAAGAAGTCTTTGTAGGTTCTGAGACTATGGATGGTGATGCTCTTAAATATCCAAAAGGAAAAGCAGAAATCAGATTACAAAGAGTCGAATTATCTGAGGGAGGGATAGTCCCACTTCACTCTCATCCAATTCCATTATTAGGCAATGTTGAGCAAGGTACGATTGTTGTCAAAAGACAAGGTATGGAAGATCTTACCTATAAAGCAGGTGATACTTTTATAGTTGGTCCAAAGACACCAAAACATTCAATGGGTAATGCAAAAACTGATAATGCAATAGTTTGGTTCGCAGCAATAGGAGCAAAAGATGTTCCAATTCTAATTCCCGCAGAAGGATAACTTTTAACTTTAAATCAATTATTTTTGATTGACAGTCAAACTACAATAAGAAGCAATTAGCTCCTTTTTTGTATGAAGTTAAAAAATGTTTTAAAAACTACTGGGGCGCTTCATATCATATTGGGATTATTAATTATTTTCCTACTAATTTTTTCTGTGGAAACTATTGCAGGCAAAGCTTCAAATGAAACATTGCTTCTTGTGAGAGGTACTGCGGATGTAGTGGCAGCATGTAATTTAGGAATTGGTTGTTTATTGATTATTTGTAGTTCAATAAAAGACAAAGCCTCTTTAAGAAAAGTTTTATCAGGAGAATTAGTTTTAATGTTTTGTTTTTTAGCAATAGCTTTATTCAATACTTTTAATGCAGGGAAAATAGTGGATGGTGGACCTCCTCCACCTTTTTGGATTGTTTTGATAGCTAATCCTCTTTTATGTATTTACGGATTAAATAAAAACAACAAATGAAACGCCTATTAATTTTATCAATCCTTTTTTTTATACCTATAGAAGCTTTTGCTGATGCAAGGCAAAGAGAAATTGAATATGAAGCCATAAATATTGTTATTAGAAAATATGGAAGAGGCTTAGAAAACAGACTAAAGGGAACTGAAGAAAATCCCAGTTATCGAAGTTGGTATGAGAATGATTGTTTTGTAAGTATTGCTGCTGGCACGTACCAAGAAAAAAGTTGGTCGGCAATGGAGTGGTTTAGCGTTAATGTTTGTTCTGGTTCTGCTGAAATAATGGAAAATGAATGAAGTAAATGAAACGCTTGGCACTTACCCTCTCACTTACCAAAATAGTGACTTTGATGGATAATAACTTAAGAAGCATTTCAAAAAAGATCTGAATTTTGTATTTAAGGTAACCGCTTTTTTGTGGGCATTATTCAGAATAAGAGCCCCACTATTTTTTTATGCAAAAAGATTTAGATGAAAATTCTTATAAAAAAAGAATTAAAAATATAGAAAAAGGAAAATCTTATTTAAAAAGTAATGGATTTTTTAAATCAAAATCTAATCTATTCGATGAAATACAAAAATTTATCTATAAAAGGTAATTTAAAAAAATTTACTTATTATTAATTAAATCTCTCCACAAACATGCCATCACATAAAAGAAAGATTAAATCAAGTACTGGCAGATATTTTAAAAAAAACTTTAAGTCGGCAAGGATATGCAAGGTTTATCAGATAATTGCTATTAAGTCGCTAAGTTTATTCTAATCCTTGAGAAGTCAATCGGGCGAGAGTATTCGGACCTGCCGCCTAGTACTCCAAAAGCACCAGACTTTCCAGAAAGTGATTTTGATCTACTTGTTTTTAGTAATACATTAATTTAATATTGCTAAAATATTTATAGATCACTTTTTCTTGAAAGATACAGTTTTTATTTCTTTTTTTACTCCTGATGGAAGATATCCAGAACTAGCGATTAAATTAAAAAGATCCCTAGATAAATTCAATTTAAAATCTCATATAGTCAAGATAAACCGCTCCTTCAAAACATGGGAAGAAGGTACTTATTACAAACCAAGTTTTATTTTTCAATCTCTATTGAAGTTTAGAACTAACGTTGTTTGGCTTGATATTGATACAGAAGTTTGGCAATATCCACATTTATTATTTGAAGAACATGATTTCGCAATTTATAACTGGATAGCAGATAATGATCATCATCTATTTGGAAAAATTCCATATGATAAAGAGGCTAAATCACTTATGTGTTCTGGAGGGGTTCAAAAATACGGCTACACTGCTCCATCAATTCATCTCTTGCTAAGTTGGATAGAAATATTAAGACAAACAAAAAATAAAACAAGAGAAGATGACCCTTTCTTAGATATTGTTTTCAATAAAGGAAAATTTGATTTAAATACTCTTTGGCTTCCAAAGACTTATAACAGGATGGATAAACACTCTGTTTTTTGGTCAAGTATCAATCAAGATTCAATCGTAATTAACCATGACTATACTGGTGGTGGTCATAGAAATACAGATATTTCGATATCTAAGGGATTTTAGAAAAATAATTAAAAGTGATGAAGAGAAAGCCCTTATAGCAGCACTATTTAACGTAAATTTTAGACTTTGACTGAGCCTATATACTGCCTAATGGAAAGAGAATATGATCCATTTTCACAGTCATAGCAAAGGTCATAATTTTTAACAAAAATTCCATTAGAAATTCATTCATACCCTCTAATATAAAAAATTATTATTCAATATCACTTCATCATTAATGATTGGGTCACAGAATTGATACCTGAAAAACCAAGATTTCGAAGCATTCTCAAAAACAAGATATAGATGATTTAATTAAATTCTTGAAAAATTCAGACTAACTCTTATTTTTTATCTTTATAGTAGTAGGTTTTTAATAATACAAACTCAATCTATACAGGTTATCAATAATTCTAAAATTTACTATAAATATCCATGTTCTTTTCTTAAATTTGAGATATCAGATTTTTGAATCCGTTCTAAAATTTCTGTTGGCAGCTGTACTTGTTTTGATCTACTTAAAAGATCTTTTACTGAGGGTATTTTTTCCATCTTTGAGAAAGAAGATCCTTCTCCATGAAAAGGAATTGTACTTATACAATCCATATTTTTGCAACCAAGATTATTAGCTATTTTGTCTCTTTGTTCTTTGGAAGATAACCAGTCCTCAAATTTTATAGTCAATATATTTCTCTTAAAAGCACTTGCATGAGATATCCAACAACTAAAAAAATTTTCATCTATTTTCATTAACTTATAACCTAATGATTTAGGATCTTTATCCATCATTCTTTTATATCTACTTGCAACGACATTAAGAATATCCCTTAATATGACTATCTTATTAAAACCTAGGGTATATTCTGAATGAATAGTTTCAGGAATATCTTCATAGGTTATCAAAAGATTTTTATAAGTTATTTTTGCGAAATTGTAATCAATAAACAAATCTCTTGATTGAATATATTCGTTAATTGCATTTAAATAGCAAGAATTTCCACTTGCAATCAATCTATGTTTTAATACATATCTTTGATCTTTTTGACTAAAGTTTTTAATCATCCATTCAAGAATTGCGTGATTTCCAGATCTCCTCAAACCATAAATAGCGTGATAAGCCATAAATAATCTCAACTTTCAATTTAAATAAATGATACTTCCTAAAGTGAAAATCAAAAAACAATATTATTTAGAGAATTACTTACCCCATACCAACCCTCACTTTCCTAAATAGATTATTTAATGGATAATCAATTTATATCTTGATAGATATTCTAACTTCATTCGAACTACATAATTTCGCCGAGATCCCATGCCTCAAAAGGAACCTAGCTACTGGCTAATGAACCATGTACCAGCTCGATATAACTAGGTTTTTTGAAATTTATAAAGTTTTTTTTCTAGCAAAATTCTAGCAAAACTAATAAATATTAAGCATCCATTGAGGTAAAGATTTAGGATAATTTGTGATTGACATTC
>QCSV01000056.1 GCA_003211415.1 Prochlorococcus sp. AG-670-M15
AGTTTTAATTGTAAATTTATGGGAAGATTGTAAAAGCGTAGATGCATTACTTGATGCGAAAAAACAATTGGGTGAGAAATTGGCTGGAGTCGTATTGAACGGAGTTTTGCCACAAGAAATCGAAAAAGTTAAAAATGAAATAATACCTTCTCTTAAAGATCTGGATATTGAAGTGTTTGGTGTGATGCCTAAATCACCACTTCTTAGAAGTGTCACCGTTGGAGAGCTTGTAAGAAGACTAGATGCCCAAGTAATTTGTTGCCCTGAAAAAGATCAATTACTTGTTGAAACATTAAGTATTGGTGCAATGGGAGTAAATTCTGCAATGGAATTTTTTAGAAGAAGGCGAAATATGGCTGTAGTTACTGGTGCTGATAGAACGGATATCCAGCTCGCCGCTTTGGAGGCATCGACTCAATGTCTAATTTTAACTGGCTTAGGAGATCCTTTGTCACAATTGATTCATAGAGCGGAGGAATTGGAGGTGCCAATTTTAAAGGTGGAATTAGATACTCTTTCTTCCGTAGAAATTATTGAACAAGCTTTTGGTCATGTCAGAATACATGAATCAATTAAAGCTTCTTATGCTATTCAATTAGTTCAAGAGCATGTAAACCTAAAAAGGATTCTCGAAAAAATAGATTTTCCCTGCAATTTTTCAGATAAATGCTAATTTCAAATATAGGTACTATTTTATTTTGAGTCGCTCTTTAGATCTACCAGTAACTGAAGGTGTTGATGCCTTAGCTCAAGAACTAGCAAAACTCCAAGATAATGGGAAAAGGAGAATTGCTTTTTTGGGCAGTAGACATGTACCGGTAGTCGATATCCACTTAATTGAGTTGATAGCAAGGTCGTTAGCAGAGGAAGGACATAATATACTTACATCTGGATCTCAAGGTGTTAATGCAGCTGTTATTCGAGCTGTCTTGGATATTAATCCATCACTATTAACTGTCTTATTACCACAAAGTCTTGATAGACAAATACCCGAAATAAAGGATCAACTTGAAAGGGTTATGCATTTGGTTGAAAAAAGTGAAAATAATGAATTACCTTTGCCACTTGCAAGTAGTCTTTGTAATCAAGAAATTATTACTCGGTGCGATCAATTAATATGCTTTGCCTTTCACGATAGTGAAACTTTGCTAAATAGTTGTAGATGCGCTGAAGAAATGGGAAAAGTGGTTAGTTTGTTATTTTTCGATTAAATTGATCCATTTCCCCTTACCAAAAGATGATTTATGCTAATAATATTCAGCGTTTAATAATTTACTATGGCAGAAAGTTTTTCATTTGATGTAGTTTCTGATTTTGATAGACAGGAATTAGTTAACACTTTGGATCAAGTAAAAAGAGAAATTTCTCAGCGTTATGATCTGAAGAGTACAGACACCTCAGTTGAATTAGATAAAGAAAATATTTTTATAATCACCAATAGCGAACTTACTTTAAATGCTGTCAATGACATAATTAGACAAAAGGCAATAAAAAGAAACTTATCTCTCAAAATATTTGAATACGGTGAAATTGAAATAGTTAGTGGTAATAGAGTTAAACAGACAATTTTACTAAAACAAGGAATTAAACAAGAAATTGCAAAAAAAATCAGTAAAAATATTCGAGATCAAATAAAAAAAATTAATGTCAGCATCAATGGAGAAACACTAAGAGTTGCTAGTAAGAGCAAAAATGATCTTCAATTAGCAATTAAACTTGTTAGTGAGTTGGAAGATTCTTTGAACATTCCTCTAAAAGCTAATAACTTTAGATAGGATCTTTAGAAAGATTATTTTAAAATATGGCAGATTATCCAGAATCTCTCATTAAATCATTGGTTAAGAAAGTAAAAGAATATCCTCGTTATTCAAAAGAAGAAATAGAGAAATTTTGTTGGATGGCAGTACACGAGCATAAGCATGGTGTTTTGCCCTCTGAATATGACATTAGGGAGATAGATGAGGAACTTTATTTAAAACTTTTGCATGAATTTAAATCAAATATCTACTAAATAATATCTATATTTATTTTTTACAATTATTAAAAAAATATTTTAATTAAATGCCTTATTAATGCACTAATTAGTCTATTTAAATATGATTAATTAAAAGTAAAAACTTAATGTCAACATCCTTTAAAAATGTCACACCTACAGGTCCTGGTGGGACAGCAACATTACTGATTGTATTGTCCTTTACGGGCTTTCTTTTGCTTACTCAATCTCTATTTGTTGTTCCTTCTGGACAAGTTGCAGTTGTTACAACATTAGGGAAAGTAAGTGGTCCCTCCAGGAGAGCTGGTTTAAATTTTAAACTTCCATTTGTTCAGTCTGTATATCCATTTGATATAAAAACTCAAGTTCAACCCGAAAAATTTGAAACTTTAACTAAAGATCTTCAAGTTATAAGAGCTACAGCTACTGTGAAATATTCAGTAAAACCCAATGAAGCAGGAAGGATCTTTGCGACAATCGCAAGCAGAAATAGCGATGTTTATCAAAAGATTGTTCAGCCTTCTTTGCTAAAAGCTCTAAAATCAGTATTTTCTCAATATGAGCTGGAAACAATTGCGACTGAATTCGCAGTAATTTCTGAAAAAGTAGGTGACACTGTTGCACAAGAACTTAATTCATTCGATTATGTAGATGTTAAAAGTTTAGATCTTACTGGCTTAGAGATTGCTGAAGAATATAGGGCAGCGATTGAACAAAAGCAAATAGCAGGTCAGCAATTACTAAGAGCAAAGACAGAAGTAGAAATTGCTGAACAAGAAGCACTTAGATATGAGACATTAAATAGAAGTCTTGACGATCAAGTACTTTTCAAATTATTTCTCGACAAATGGGATGGTAGTACACAAGTAGTTCCCGGCCTGCCAGGTTCAGAAGGGGGTAGCCCTCCAGTAATAGTTGGGGGTAGAAGATAATTATTTAGAAATAATCTTTATTAAAGTTTTAATCATTTACTTGTTTTCCTTAAAACAAAAATAAGTAAATGATTATTTTTTTATCACACTAAAAGATTCGTCAAAAGCCTCGATAGTTTTATCAATTTCTTCTTCGCTGTGAGCTAATGAAGTGAAACCAGCTTCGAATGGACTAGGCGCTAAGTAAATTCCTCGTTGAAGCATTTCTCTATGTAACTTACCAAAAAGTTCAGAATTATTTGTTTTGGCTTCATCAAAGTTTCTAACTGGCCCGTCACATAAGAAGAATCCAAACATAGCGCTTACATTTCCTCCGTAAATAGCGATACCGTTATTTTCTGCAGACTGAATTATCCCTTCAATTAATCTAGAAGTTGTTGAATCAAGTTTATCGTATGTACCTTCTTGTTTGAGCAGTTCAAGAGTTTTTATTCCAGCAGTCATTGCGAGCGGATTACCGCTCAATGTACCTGCTTGATAAACCGGTCCTGAAGGGGCTACCATTGACATTATTTCTTTTTTGCCTCCATAAGCTCCAACAGGTAGGCCTCCACCAATTACTTTCCCAAGAGTAGTTAAATCAGGAGTAACCCCAAACTTTTCTTGAGCGCCTCCATAACTTATTCTGAATCCAGTCATTACTTCGTCAAAAACTAATAAGGATCCATTGTCAGTGGTTAATTCTCTTAAACCTTCTAAGAAGCCAGGTTCTGGAGTAATAAATCCAGCATTGCCAACAATAGGCTCAAGTATAACCCCCGAGATAGCATCAGGATTTTCAGAAAATAATTTTTTTACTGCTTCAAGGTCATTGTATGGAGCAGTAAGTGTATTGGCAGTTGTTGTCCGTGGAACACCTGGAGAATCTGGTAAACCTAGAGTAGCTACACCTGATCCTGCCTTCACTAAAAACATATCTGCATGGCCGTGATAGCAACCGTCAAATTTAATAACTTTATCTCTTCCAGTAAATGCTCGCATAAGTCTCAAAACAGCCATGCATGCTTCAGTTCCGCTATTTACAAATCTAACCATTTCTACAGATGGGACTGCATCTATAACCATTTCAGCAAGTTTGTTCTCTAGAACGCATGGAGCTCCAAAGCTAGTACCTTTCTCAATTGCTTCCTGTAATGCGGTTGTAACTTCAGGGTGGGCATGTCCACATATAGCCGGTCCCCAACTTCCTATATAGTCAATATATCTATTACCATCAATATCCCAAGCAAAAGGACCTTTAACTCTATCAAAAACAATTGGCTGACCCCCTACAGACTTAAAAGCTCTAACTGGAGAGCTAACTCCCCCTGGCATTAAATGTTGGGCGGCAGAGAAAATTTCTTCTGATTTGGTGTTATTTAATATGTCAGTCACAATTTAGCTAAATGATGTTTTGAGAAAAATCTTGTCATGTTCTAAATTAGAAATAAGTAAAAATTTTGTCAATCCAGTTGAAATTCTACATTATGATATTTTTATTGCGATAGTTTGGATTGTAAATTATTAATTTTAAAGAAATAATTAAAAAAAATAATACTTCTTTAGATAACTCTTTATTTATAAGCGTTCTCAGGAATTCGAGAAATTCAATTTATTTTATTTATATTTCGAAGAAATTATCATCATCCTCAAAAAAATCTATATTTATGTCGTTTAAGTTAAGATCTATCATTACCGGAGCATGATCACTTGGACGTAAAT
>QCSV01000057.1 GCA_003211415.1 Prochlorococcus sp. AG-670-M15
CTGAATGGTTTTAATAAATTAAATTTATGCTGAAAAAAATTATAGCTTTTACTCCATTGTTTGGGGCATTAACGTTTCCACTAATCGTTCCAATTACAATTTCTAAATTTGGCGTTAACTATGGAATTCTTAGTGCATTATTGATTTCTTCATTATGGTTTATCGCTATGTTAAGAACTTCCGAAATGCCTCATTAATTTAGTTAGATTTTTGAAAGTTTCTTAAAAATATGACTCAAGTTAGTGTAATTAATATAAATTCTCCTTTTCTAGATCAAAAACCGGGCACTTCTGGTTTAAGAAAAAGTACTTTAAAGTTTCAGGAAGAACATTATCTAGAAATTTTTATTGAAGCAATCTTACAATCATTGGAAGATTTAGAAGGTGCAACACTAGTAGTTGGTGGTGATGGCAGATATGGCAATATTGAAGCAATAGAAAAAATTGTCCAAATATGTATTGCTCATAAAGTTCAAAAGGTTATTGTTCCAAAATACGGTTTATTATCTACTCCTGCGACGTCACATTTAATTAGAAAAGAAAATGCTATTGGTGGAATTATTCTTTCTGCAAGTCATAATCCTGGTGGGATTGATGGCGACTTTGGAGTGAAATTGAATATCTCTAATGGTGGCCCAGCGCCTGAGATAATTACTAATAAAATTTTCAAGGCTTCACAATTATTAACTAGTTATAAAATTTGTAAAATTCAATCACCTGATTTTAGTGAATATGGAACTTATCCTTACGGTGAAACTACCTTAGAAATTATTGATGGATTAGAAGATTATTCTAATTTGATGGAGAAAATTTTTGATTTTGATCAAATTAGTGATTTTTTAAAAAAAGACTTCTCGTTAATCTTTGATGCAATGAATGCGGTTACAGGCCCATATGCAAAAAATATTTTTGTTGAGAAAATGGGTCTTGGGCATGCTTGTGTCATGAACGGTAACCCGTTAAAAGATTTTGGAGGTTTACATCCTGATCCTAATCTTACTTACGCATCCCACTTGGCTGATTTGTTATTAAATAAAAAATCTTACAGTTTTGGTGCTGCATGCGATGGAGATGGAGATAGGAATATGATTTTAGGAAGTGGATGTTTTGTTAATCCTAGCGATAGCCTTGCAGTTATCACTGCTAACACAAAATGCGTCCCTGGGTATAAAGATGGTATTACAGGTGTAGCACGATCCATGCCAACCAGCTCAGCGGTTGATAATGTTGCTCGAGCATTAAATATACCTTGTTTCGAGACACCTACTGGCTGGAAGTTTTTTGGAAATCTTTTAGATTCTAATCTGATTACTTTATGTGGAGAAGAAAGTTTCGGAACAGGTAGTAATCATGTAAGGGAGAAAGATGGACTATGGGCAGTTTTGTATTGGTTACAAGTTTTAGCTGAGAAAAAATGTTCGGTAAGTGATTTGATGCAGAATCATTGGCAACAATTTGGTAGGAATTATTATTCAAGACATGATTATGAGGCAATTCCTTCAAATATTGCTAATCAAATCTTTGGTAACCTAACTTCTATGCTCGAAAATTTGCAAGGAAATAGTTTTGCTGGCCATATAGTTAAAGTTGCAGATAACTTTTCATATTTAGATCCAGTTGATAATTCCACAAGTGAAAATCAAGGTTTAAGATTGGTGCTTGATGATAATTCTCGAGTAATTGTTCGCCTCTCTGGAACTGGAACTAAGGGTGCAACATTAAGACTTTACTTTGAGAAATTTTTCAATCCTCAACAGAATCTTTCGTTAAATCCTCAGATTGCTTTGAAACCTCTAATAAGTGATTTAGATGCTTTATTAAACATTTCAAAACTTACTCAAATGGAAACTCCTACAGTAATTACATAGAATTGAAAGTAATGATTTTTTGATTTAATTTATATGCATTCAGAAAATTTATTTACTAATTATTCTCAAATAGAAAATAATTCACCTTTGGCAGATAAATTAAGACCAAAGAATTTGGAAGATTTTTTTGGTCAACAACCAATCCTGAATGAGAATTCGCTTTTAAGAAGTGCAATATTAAATGATAAGATTAGTAATTTTATTTTTTCTGGCCCTCCTGGTGTTGGAAAAACTACTCTAATTGAAATTATTTCCTCTAATACGCGTTCAAAATTAATTAAGTTAAATGCAGTATTATCAAGTGTTAAAGAATTAAGAAATGAAATCGCTAATGCAAAAGATAGATTAATAAATTCAAAAAGAAAAACAATTTTATTTATCGATGAGGTTCATAGATTTACATCAGTTCAGCAAGATGCTTTATTACCTTCAATAGAAAATGGAACTATAACTTTTATAGGTGCTACAACTGAAAACCCTTTCTTTGCTGTTAATAAAGCGCTTGTTAGTAGGTCTCGTATTTTTACATTACTTCCTTTGGCAGAAAATGATTTGCAGAAAATAATACAAAAAGTCATATTTCACTATTCTAAAAAAAAAGATTCAAAAAAGGTTCATTTGACTCAAGATGCTATGAGTCATTTAATTAAATTTTCTAGTGGCGATGCAAGAACATTAATCAATGCGCTAGAGATGGCCATAGAAACAACTGCTGAAAATGATGCTAAAGAAATCAACATTAATCTCTCAATAGCAGAGGATGCAATTCAAAAGAAAAATATTGTTTACGATAAAAATGGTCAAAATCATTACGATGTAATAAGTGCTTTTATCAAGTCCATAAGAGGTTCTGATCCAGATGCAACTTTATTCTGGCTTGCGAATATGCTGGAGGCTGGCGAAGATCCTAATTTTATTTTTAGAAGATTACTTATATCTGCCAGTGAAGATATTGGAATAGCTGATCCTAATGCCATAGTAGTTGTACAATCCTGTTGTGATGCTTTTGATAGAGTTGGTTTTCCAGAAGGATTATATTTTTTAACGCAGGCATCTTTATATTTAGCTATTTCTCCAAAAAGTAATAGTACGAAAAGTATTTTTAAAGCAATTGAAACAATAAAATCTACCAATGCTTTTGATGTTCCACTTAATTTAAAAAATAATTCTAATAGTTATGTCAATCCTCATAATTTTCCAGGTAATTGGGTTGCACAAGAATATCTTCCCAAATCTTTAAGAGGTTTAAAAATATGGGAACCAAATAATAATGGATGGGAAAAAAGTCAATATGATGAACTGCTTAGAAGAAAAGAAAACTAAAAATTTTTCAAACAACAAATAATCGCAGGATTAAAAGAAGTTTTTTCTTCGTAGGCTAAAGCGATAGTCCAATTATGGAAGTTAATCTGTGAATATTTTAAATGTAAGTTTTTCTTTTTATGAATTAACTCTTTTGGCTTTTCAAAATATTGCCAATGGTGAATGTCTTTAGATAATTTTCCATGATCCCATTTTATAGCCGCTTCAACAGCACACCATTGATTTAATATCATATTTTTTGTTAAATAATTATTATGGTTTGATTTATTGGTGTGAAAAAAATATTTTTCTGCAAATTTTATATGGTTAAAATCTCTATCTGTTCTCTCAATATCAATCCCAATTTTGTTTTTATGCCAGACTATAATAATGGCGTCTTTACAATGACTTAAACTGATATTTCCCATCCCTGAGGGTAAACTTGGAGGTTCTCCAGGATGAGCATTAATTGGAATTTTGAGGGGGTCTAAATCAAAAAGTGTTGAAAGTGATTTTCGCAAATAAGCTCTTGTTTCTAAAAAAATCTTTGATCTTGAACTTGTTAGGTTTTTTGCAGTTTTAATTTCTTCTACAGTTGCGACATCTTGCACACCTTTAATCTCATAAAACCAAATTTTTGGTATTTTATATTCATACTCATTTAATAATTTCAATGGCTCTTAAGGTTGGCGACAAAGCACCAGAATTTAAATTAAAAGATTCTTTTGAGAAAGAAATTTCTCTTAGTGATTTTAAAGGTAAAAGAATAATACTATATTTTTATCCAAAAGATAATACTCCAGGATGTACTAAAGAAGCATGTAATTTTAAAGAGAATTGGGATTTACTCCAAAAAAATAATATTGTTGTCCTTGGTATTAGTAAAGATAATGCATCCTCTCATCAGAAGTTTATAGAAAAATTTAATTTACCTTTTATTCTTTTAACTGATCCTGAACCTTTTAAAGTTTCTTCTGATTACGACAGCTATGGACTTAAGAAATTCATGGGAAAAGAATATATGGGAATGATGAGAAATACTTTTTTGATCGATACTGATGGTAAAATCGAAAAAATTTACTTAAAGGTAAAAGCAGCAATAATGGCTGATCATATAATTGCAGACCTTGGTTTAAGCTAATTTTTTTATGGACAGGTGGTGAATAATTATCCCCTCCATAACTAAATTAGGAGCATTGATAATATTTTCTTTTTGAGTCTTTAGAGATTTTGTGAGTAATTGAGAGTCTCCTCCACAGATTATTAAAATAT
>QCSV01000058.1 GCA_003211415.1 Prochlorococcus sp. AG-670-M15
ACCTTGGGGTGAATCCTTTTCTTATGAAGAAATTAAGTATGAAATAGAGACTAAAAAACCAGCTATATTTGCTATTGTTCATGCTGAAACATCTAGTGGGGTTTTACAACCTCTTGATGGAATTGGTGATGTATGTAGAAAAAATAATTGCTTGTTTTTAGTTGATGCAGTTACTTCACTTGGGGCTATAGAATTATTGATAGATGAATGGAAAATTGATATAGCGTATAGTTGTAGCCAGAAAGGATTAAGCTGCCCGCCCGGATTAAGCCCTTTTACAATGAATGAGAGAGCTGAAGAAAAACTAAGTTCAAGAAAAACAAAAGTTCCCAACTGGTACTTAGATTTATCCCTATTAAATAAATATTGGGGTTCTGATCGCGTTTACCATCATACTGCCCCTGTGAACATGAATTTTGCTATTCGAGAAGGTTTACGATTAATTGCAAATGAAGGTTTAGAGAATGTTTGGAATAGACATAACACTAATGCAAAGAAACTGTGGAATGGTTTAGAAAGTCTTGGAATGGAATTACATGTAACTGAGGATTATCGATTGCCAACATTAACCACAGTTAAAATACCTCCAGCAGTTGATGGGGATGGTTTTAGAAATCATCTTTTAAGAAACTTTGGAATTGAAATAGGAAATGGACTTGGAGAATTATCCGGCAAGGTGTGGCGTGTAGGGCTAATGGGTTTTAATTCATGTGAGGAGAATGTAGACAGATTATTAAACCTATTTGATACTGAGCTAAAGAAATTTTCTATTTTTGAGTCCTCAACTTTTTGAACCAAATCTGTAAAATTTCACTGCATTCATCTTCTAGGATGCCTCCAATTATTTCCATTTTATGATGAGCACTCTCATGTTTTGATAGGTCAATTGAGCCACCCAATCCACCTCTTTTCTTATCGTAAGCACCGAAAATAACTTTACCCATTCGCGCTTGAATAAGAGCTGAGGAACACATAGTACAAGGTTCTAAATTTGTGATAATGGTACATTCATTAAATCTCCAATCATTTTTTATTAGAGATGCCTGCCTAAGTGCCATTATCTCAGCATGACCTAATGGGTCTTTATTTATATTCCTCCTGTTAACACCTCTCCCGATACATCTTCCTTTCTCATCTAAAATTATTGAACAGATTGGTAGCTCAACTTTTCCAATTTCTCTAGATCTTCTTAATATCGAATTCATCCACAAAGTGTATTTTGAATTATTTGTTTTTTTTTGTTGTTCTTTATTACTATTTCCATTTTCGAAAATATATCTCATTTATCAATATTGAGAATAGAATTATTAATAGATATCTTATCTGATGGCTGAAGATTTAATTAATAATAAAGATACATATTTTCCCTCATATTTAGGGACCAATGACAAATTGATTACTCTTCTGAATAGAGCAAGTCAAAATCTTTGTGACTGGTTTTCTAAAGCTGATAAAAATGGTCCTTTACCTTTTGATGAGAGTTTCAAGTGTATTATGCCTTCGGATGATGGTAACTCTGAAGATGATTTGTTTTCTGAGATTAAATCTCTTTTGAATAATTCATTTAATCCCGTTCATCCTGGCTCACTAGCTCACCTTGATCCCCCACCTTTAATTTTCTCTATTTTGGGAGATTTAATTGCTGCTGGTTTAAATAATAATCTTCTTGCTTACGAGTTATCACCAAGTGTTACTTTGCTTGAGGAATCATTATGCAAATGGTTTGCCAAGAAAATAGGTTTTAATGATTTCTCAGGAGGTATAGCTGCAAGCGGAGGTACATTAAGTAATCTGAATGCACTTATAGCAGCTAGAAATAATGCTGGATTAGGTACAAATCCTAATTCTGTATTACTTGTTAGTGAAGATGCTCATTCTTCCTTCGTTAAATGTATAAGAGTAATGGGTCTTGATGAAGCAAATCTTGTCAGGATTAAAACTGATAATCAAGGTCGAATGGACATAAACGATCTCAGAAAGTCTTTAGATAAATGTTCAATAGAAAATAAACAAATATTTGCTATTGTTGCAACCCTTGGGACAACTGTAAGAGGAGCAATTGATCCTGTTAAAGAAATAAGTGAAATCTGTAAACAAAGAAATATATGGTTACATCTTGATGGTTCAATTGGAGGGATTTTTGCTATAACTTCTATTCCAATAGAAGGTTTAAATAATATTAATCAGGCAAATTCGATAACGATAAATCCACAAAAAATAATTGGCATCACAAAGACTTCATCTTTGTTATTGGTTTCAAATATGGGTACTTTAGAAAATACTTTTAATACTGGTCTACCATATATATCATCTAAAGAAAATATTATAAATAGAGGAGAAATAGGCATACAAGGTTCTAGACCTGCAGAGGTTATCAAACTTTGGCTTGGGTTACGTTTTTTAGGTCTGAATGGAATAGAAAATATATTAAAATCATCAATTAAAAGAAAGGATTTTTTTATAAAAAATATTAGTAAAAATAAATTTGATATATATTCAGGTCCTCTTCATATTGTTTCATTCTTACCAAATAAACTTGAGCCAAAAGACTCTGATGCATGGACTCAAACTAAAGTTAATGAACTAATTAACAATAATTTTATGCTTTCTAGACCAAAATTTAAAGGTAAATATTTTTTACGGGTTGTAATGGGAAATTACAATACAAAAGAGTCTCATATTAAAGAACTTTTGAGACTTTTAGATGCTTAACTAATGAATATGGGTAGACCAAAAATTATTGCAATAGTAACAGGTGTTATATCTATAGCTATTTGTATTGCTTATTTATTCCTAATAACCATCTTTGATTTCAGAACTTATTTAAATGATCAATTATCTAATTTTACATAGTAAATGGAGGCAAACTTTTATTTGATTTAAAATACTTTTTCATTTCAATTTTTGAAATAGCTTCTTTTACAAAGTTGTTTAAAATGTCATCTCTCTTACTTATTCTATAGATCTTATCAACTACTTCTTGAATTCCTCCATCTCCCCAATCTTGCCCATTTTTAAAATATTCAATCAAACTTAGTCCTACTATTCTTATTAACCATCCTGCTGTAACTGATTGTATAGATTTAGATAATATTATTTTAGTCAAGCTTGTAGCTAAAGCAGGAGAAATAATGGCGAGACCCCCTTTTAGTATTCCTTGTTTAGCCAATGCACTTAGCAATGATTTCGCTAAATCTTTTGCATCTTTTTTTGTAAGCTTTATTTCATATATTTTTGATAATTCCATTATCATTTGTAGGTTTACGGAGGTAGTAGTAAGGAAATCAACAGCTGGTAGTGGATTAACTAGTATTACTCCTCCTGTTATCCACATATATTTTTTAATCACTTTATTTGACATTAAATATCTTTGTTCTTGCAAGAAATTTTTACTTTTAATACCTAACTTATTTGAGCGAAAAAGAATATTATCCGCCAATAACTCTTCACCATTATTATCGAGCGTTTCAATTATTTCTCTAAATAAACTTCCTACATCTGGAACTAAATCTAAAGCATCTGATTTTATGTAGGGAGATTTTTGAGGTACTGCAATTGTTTGAACAACAGAAATTTTATTTTTTCTAGCGGAAGTTATAGAAATTATATTGTCTTTGATGAGATTATTGTCATCCCTAGACCTCAAATCACATTTATTTAGAACTATTATTATTTTTTTCCTTAATTTTAATAATTCCTTAATTAAATAGTTTTCGTATTTATTTATGTCCTGATCTAACACAAAAAGAACTAAGTCAGAATTTGATGCTTGTATAATTGTTGCTTTTTCTCTTTCTTCTCCTAATTTAGATGGCTCGAATAAACCCGGAGTATCAACTATATTAATGTTTCTTTTTAAGATTGGGATACGAATTTTGTAGCTATTAATTTGCTTTGTTGTTCCTATTTTTGCTGAAGTTTGTCCGACAATATTTTTTAATAAAGATCTTGCTATAGATGTTTTTCCTGAGGAACCTGCTCCAAAAAGAGTAACTTTATAATCTCCGGTTTTTAATTGAGACTCTAGTTTATTTTTTTTGTAATTTAACAATTCGACTTTTACTTTATCGTTAATTTTTTTATTTATTTTCGCGACACCTTCCAAACTTATCTTGGCAGCACCATATGTATTTTTTAATAAAAGTGTATTTTTTTTGTTTTT
>QCSV01000059.1 GCA_003211415.1 Prochlorococcus sp. AG-670-M15
TTGAATGTAATTTAAAAATTTACTCATATTTACCTTATTTCGAGATACACCTAAATTTAACCAACATAGTTTTCTTAGTTCATCAATTTTTTCAGCAATTATAGAAATTTGATCTTCTTTAGGATCTTCAATATCAAACTCTTGAAATGATCTATCAAATTTTTCAAATTTAGAAAGGTCATTCAAAACAATTGAAGACATTTTTCTTGCGAAAACCAGACACTCCATCAGTGAATTACTTGCCAGTCTATTAGCACCATGCACACCTGTAGAAGCAACTTCTCCAACGGCATATAATCCTTTTCTTGTTGAAGATGCTTTTAGATCAGTTTTAACACCTCCCATCCAATAATGAGCTGCAGGAGCTACTGGAATAACCTCATTTAAAGGGTTAACACCATAGTCCTGACATCGACTTAAGATCGTGGGGAAGCGCTCTACAATTTTTTCTGGGTCAATATACCGAAGATCTAAGCCAACATGGTCTGCATTATTATCATGCATATTTTTCATAATTGCTCTACTTACCTGATCTCTAGTAGCTAGATCACGATTTTCAAGATTTTTAACTGGACTTTCACCATTTTTATCAACTAAAATCGCTCCTTCCCCTCTAAGTGCCTCAGATATTAAGAAGCAAGGTGCACCATAAAATTTTAAAGCTGTTGGATGAAATTGCACAAACTCTAAATCTTCGATAGCAGCTCCTGCTTTCCATGCAAGAGCAATCCCTTCACCAGAGGATTGAGCAGGATTTGTTGTATTTGTAAATAAGTGCCCACCCCCACCTGTAGCCAAAACAACAGCTCTAGATTTAATCCAATATAAATTTGCTCCATCAAGAACCTGAACTCCTCTACATTCTGTATTTTCAATGAGAAGTTCAGTTACTCTTACACCCCTACAGTGAAGAATATTTTTTTGATTCTCAATATGATCTTCTAGAACTTCAACTAATGCTCTTCCAGTACGATCTTTAACATGTAAGACTCTTCTTCGTGAATGGGCTGCTTCCAAGGTAGTAGCTAGTTGATCAGAACTTTGATCAAAAATCATCCCTAAATTCTGCAACCTTTCTACACAACCTGGAGCTTCTTTAACTAGCATTTCTACAGCTTTAAAATCACATAGTCCATCACCTGCTTTTAAAGTATCCTCAGCATGCAGATCAAATGAATCATCTTGTCTAACAACAGATGCAATTCCGCCTTGAGCCCATCTACTGGAAGATACCTTACTAGTATTTCTATTTAAAAGAAGCACTTTTAAATTTGAGGGTAATTCAAGACAAGTCATAAGGCCAGCAGCTCCAGCGCCTATAACGATTACATCCCAATTATTTATTGGTATCGGTTCTTGCGAAAATGGAAGCCTTAACATTAAACCAATCCACTAAAATTTGGTTGCAGAATTGCTAAAACAATAAAAATACCATCAACAATTAATGTCGTTTGAATTACGTAACCAGAAACTAAGAGTGCTTTACCACTAGTAGTATTAATTGTGCCAGAATCTAAAATTTCTTTTGAAATAAACCAAAGTATAAGAGCAACAAAAACGATAATAGATAATGATTTTATTTGAATAAGACTCTCTGAAGTTTTTTGAAGAATCATGGGTGCATTTTCAGAATCTGCTGTAATTACCTGCCTCCATTGATCCATGATTCCGATTAAAAATATTGTAATGTCGGTAACTGCGGTTCCAAATAAAGAAGAGATATAAAAACTTGAGCCTATTTTCCAATTAGTACCTAATCCAATTAAAGCTAATGGGAGAACTACAGCTTCAACAGGTATGTGTAGGATAGGAAATGGGCTTAACCATCCCCAAAACAAACATCCACCAAGCCAACTACCTGATATACCAAGTAATAGTGAACTGATAATAAACCACTTATTTGATCCTTTCTGATTCAAAACAATTGCCACTAAGACAATAACAAAAGTAAAACAAAGAGCACTTATTGGTTCTAACCTGACCCAAGGGGCTTGAACAAAAATAGGTAAAATTACAAAAAAAGAAGACCACAATCTTAAAGATATAGGATTTGATAAAAAACTATTTTCGTATGAATCAACTGTCTTATGAGATTCATAGTTGAATTTATCTTTTACTTCTAAATTTTTTGTAATTAATTCTTTCAATGAAAAAGGTAATTTTAATTAATCTAAATCGTGTTTTAGAAAAATGCGAATGTCATATTTTAATAAATAAAAGGCCCATAATTTCACACCTATATTTAGTTTTTTAAAAGTATTTAATACACTTTGAGTCACATATAAGTTTAGAATAAATATAAATAAGAGTATTTGGCCTTTAATTGTGTGGCAAGAAATTAATTACACGGAAGATCCCATTGAGCTTTTGGTTCCTAATATTACTTATAAAATAAACCCTGCAGAAATTGATAGTATTGAAGCTAACTCTATTGCTGAAGAAATAGGATTTGAATCAGGTGATTCAATTATTAGTATTAATGGGAAAAAACCAAGAGATTTAATTGATTATCAGATTCTGATTAGTGAAGAAATTTTAGACATATCAGTTTTAGATAAAAATCATGAGATTCACAATATAAATATTGAAAAAGATCAAGACGTTAATTTAGGTATAAATTTTAAAGATGCATTATTTGATTCAATCAAGCAATGCAATAATAGATGTCCATTTTGTTTTATTGATCAACAGCCAAGTGGTAAAAGAAAAAGCCTTTATATAAAAGATGATGATTATAGATTAAGTTTTCTATATGGCTCTTATTTAACTCTTACGAATTTAAAAAAAGAAGACTGGGAAAGAATTGCTATGCAAAAACTATCCCCACTTTTTATTTCAGTTCATGCTACTGATCCCGCCACAAGAGAAAAATTATTAAAAAATAAAAAAGCAGGAGTGATACTTGATCAAATTTCGTGGTTTGAAAAAAACTCTATTCAAATACATGCTCAAATTGTTGTTTGTCCAGATATAAATGATGGGGATATTCTTGAGAAATCAATTTTGGAACTTGCTGAATTCTACAAAAAAACCTCTCAAACAGTACTTTCAGTAGCAATAGTTCCTGTAGGACTTACAAAATTTAGACCTGAAAATGATGGATTGAAATCAATAAGCCCAGAATACGCAAAAAAAACTATTAAACAAGTAGAAAAAATTCAAGCCTCTCTGCAAATTACTCTTGGGACTCGTTTTTGTTGGCTAGCAGACGAATGGTATTTAATTGCTGGTACAAATTTACCTAGTTACAAAACCTACGAAAATATGCCACAAGAATCTAATGGAGTTGGGACTATTAGAAACTTTCTAGAAGCATTAAGAGAGAAGACTCAAAACCTACCCCAAAAAGTAAAAAAGCCAAAAAAAGTTAGTTGGATTGTTGGTAAATTAGTTTATGAAGCCCTAATTCCTACAGTTAAGAAATTAAACTTAATTAATGGATTAACAATTAATTTATATGGTTTGCCAAGTATTTATTGGGGTCAAGATCAAGTTGTTACAGGTCTTCTTACTGGAGAAGATCTAATTTACGGGCTGAAAAATAAGGATTTAGGAGAAGCTGTTTATATACCATCTATTATGTTGAAAATTAATACTGATTTATTTTTAGATGATAAAAATATTCAAGAAGTTGAGAATCAAATAA
>QCSV01000060.1 GCA_003211415.1 Prochlorococcus sp. AG-670-M15
GAATTAATGAGATATATATTCCGACTTGCAGAAAAAGATTTTTCTTTGGTAGATGGGATGATGCCATTGGGAAGCTGTACCATGAAGTTAAATTCTGCAGCAGAGTTAAATCCAGTCTCTTGGGCTAATTTATCTTCAGTTCATCCTTTTTCCCCACCAGATCAAACTAAAGGTTATTCAAAAATCATATCTGACCTAGAAAAATGGATAAGTGATATTGTTGGTTTAAAATCAGTTTCTTTTCAACCAAATGCTGGCTCTCAAGGAGAGTTGGCAGGTTTATTGGCAATTAATTCTTATTTTGAATCAAAAGGTGAACTGTTAAGAAAAAAATGTTTAATTCCTAAAAGTGCTCATGGAACAAATCCTGCAAGTGCAGTTATGGCAGGTTTTGATGTGTTAACTGTTGAATGTGATGACGAAGGAAATATTGATTATCAAGATTTGTCAATCAAGGTCAAGAAATTTGATAATCAAATAGGGGCTCTTATGTTGACTTATCCCTCCACTCATGGAGTTTTTGAATTACAAATCAGAAAGATATGTGATTTAATTCATTCTGTGGGAGGATTTGTCTATTTAGATGGAGCAAATTTGAACGCTCAGGTTGGATTATGCAAACCTGGAAACTATGGCGTTGATGTTTGTCATTTGAATTTACATAAAACATTCTGCATTCCACATGGAGGTGGTGGTCCAGGAGTAGGTCCAGTTGCTGCATCAGAAACTTTAAGCCCATACCTTCCTACTCATTCTTTAATGGATAATAATTTATCTAATAGTTTTAATTTCGTATCTTCTGCCAAGCATGGGAGTGCAAGCATTCTTCCAATAAGTTGGATGTATATAAAAATGGCAGGTCTTAGTGGGTTAAGGAAAGCAACTTCGCACGCAATTTTATCTGCAAATTATATTGCCCATTCCTTAAAACATAAATTCAAGATTCTCTATAAAGGAAAAAATAATTTTGTTGCACATGAATGTATTTTAGATTTTAGAGATTTAAAATCCAAAACTGGATTGAGTGTCAATGATTTAGCTAAACGATTAATTGATTATAGTTTTCATGCCCCAACTATTAGTTGGCCTGTTCCAGAAACCATAATGATAGAGCCTACTGAAAGTGAAAGTTTGGCAGAAGTAGATAGATTTTGTGAGGCTATGCTATTGATTGGAGAAGAAATCAGTGAAATAGAAAATAATCATGAATTAAAAAATAATAATGTAATAAGCAATGCTCCCCATACGCTGAAAGAGTTAATTGCTGATAATTGGCAATATCCTTATTCAAAAGAAAAGGCTTCTTTCCCTTATAAAACTCCAACAAATATTAAGTTTTGGTCTTCAGTTTCTAGGATCAACAATGCATATGGTGATCGAAATTTAATTTGTTCTTGCAATATAAATCAAGATGAGACTTTAGAAGAAAAAAAATGTGCTTAAAGGACTAGCGCCCCTGTATTTACTTAGTTATTATCAATGTGAAGAAAAATTTAATATTTTCTTATAGAATTTTTTTAAATTTTTTTATTAAAATAATCGAGCATCAAATTTTTTGGGGTATTTGAAGCTATGACCAAAGATTTTAAATCTGGTAATGTTAAGCAACTGCCAGTTAAAAACGTCAACTTACCAAATTTTGTAAATAATTTTTCTGGAGATAACTCAAATATTTGTTCTATTGAGGGGACTAATGTTATAAGAGTTCCTTTTGGTAAAAAATTCTCCAAGAAAAAAAGGCCTGAAAAGAATCAAAATATAGCTACTCTAATACTTCCCTTAAGTTCACATAGTAATCCTACGCCCCCCCACGTAGCATAATAATTTAGATCAAATTTAATCTATTTCTTTTAGCGTATCTGAATAATAATTTTGCAGTTGTAACGTTGCTTGATTCCAATCCCATTTTTCTGCTTCGTTTCGTGCCTCTTTTCTCATAATTTCTCTTTTATCTTCATTCTCTAGAATTTTTTTTGTTGCTTCAATCAAACTTTGAACTCCATTATCTTTTTCATCTGGATCATATAAACAACCATTAATCCCATCGCTAATTATATCTGGAATTCCCCCCTTGTTGGCTCCGATAACTGGACATCCTGCGGCCATTGCTTCGAGTAAAACTAAACCAAGTGTTTCTGTACTAGAGGGAAATAAAAATATATCTCCAGAGGCATAGGCGCTAGCAAGTTCATCACCAGATAAATATCCTATGAAATTAGTCTTGGTATTTTCGAAGATTTTTTCAAGCTGGTTTCTATACGGTCCGTCACCTACAAGTGCTAGACAAGCATTAGGGATACTTTCTAAGACTGGTTTAATTCTCTCAATTTGTTTTTCTGCTGATAATCTTCCTACATAAATCAATAAATAATTAGCTTCTTTATATTTTCCAAATAATTTATCTCTCATTTTCTCACTTCTTAAATCTGGTCGGAAACTGTAAGTATCTACTCCTCTTTGCCAAAGAGCAGTCCTTTGAATACCTTTATCTTTTAATTCATTGACCATAGCGGTGGAAGTACACAAATTTAACAAGGCTTGATTATGAGCTGCTTTAAGTAATTCCCACAAAAGTGGCTCTAGCATACCCATCCCGTAATGTTCCAGATATTTCGGAAGATGAGTATGGTAGCTAGCAATTAAAGGAATATTATTAGTTTTCGCCAACCATATGCCACCTAAGCCAAGTACAGCTGGATTAACAACATGTATCAAATCTGGGTTAAATTTTTCTAACTTATCTGAGACTGCAGGACCTGGCAAACCAAGCTTCAACTCTGGGTATAAGGGTAATGGCATTGCAGCAACTCCAACTACAGTTGCTCCCATATATGATTCTGGACACCCCTCTGGACAAAAAATTATAACTTCATCACCATTTTTTATTAAAAATTCAATTGTTTTAGTCAGTCTTGTGACTATGCCGTCAACTTTAGGTAAAAAAGTTTCAGTAAACAATGCAATTTTCACTTTCTTAAGGTATCTATTTTAAAAATTTTAATTAGTCTTTATAGCCTCAGCTTGTTTTTTTGTCCATGATGAAACACAAGGTATGCGATTAAAATCACATCTATTGGAGTATTTTTTAGCAACTTCAACAACTTCTTCTAATAAGCCATTATCAAGAGTAGTTGGGTTTAAACCTAATTCTATAAAGCATTTATTATCAACAATTAGATCATTTTCTACTGCTTCATTCCTTGGATTTGGTAAATAATTGATATCAGCTCCAGTTAGAGAAGCGACTTTTTTAGCTAGTTCTCCAACTTGATGACTCTCAGTCATTTGATTAAAGATTTTGACTCTTTCTCCAGATTTTGGAGGATTTTCAAGAGCAAGTTGTACGCATTTTACAGAGTCTTTTATATGTATAAATGCTCTAGTTTGCCCTCCTGTCCCATGAACACTTAATGGGTATCCAATTGCAGCTTGCATTAGAAATCTGTTTAAAACAGTTCCATAATCTCCGTCATAGTCAAATCGGTTTGTCAATCTAGGATC
>QCSV01000061.1 GCA_003211415.1 Prochlorococcus sp. AG-670-M15
TAAATTTTCTGTTGGTCAATACGTTCATGGTAATAGAAGTTGGCTAAGAATTATAGATAGTAGATTAAAAATAATTATCGTAATGATATTTTTAATCACTCCAATTTGGGCAGGTCCAATATGGAGATTGAGTTTAGTTGGTTTTTTACTATTAGTTACTTTTTTAAGTTTATTGCCATCTAGAGTATGGTGGCGATCATTATTTTTTCTCTCATGTTTATCACTTTTAATTGGATGTATATCAATACTTGCCTCGTCTGATATTCAATCTATTGATGGCTTCTTAAGAAATCCTAATGAGTTGCAAGTAGTACTGGAAAGCCAAAAAGAATGGAATATTTTGCAAATTCCTTCGCAGAAGGTTTGGTTTATTAATTTTGGTCCCTACAATTTATCAAGAAAAGCCTTTGAATTAGGAATAAAAACCTCCACTTTGATATTTACCGTTATTCATAGTGTGAATTTAATGCTTTTAACCACATTGCAGGAAGACATTGTATGGGGATTAAGTTGGTTTATGTATCCATTAAGAAAGATTGGATTGCCTACTAGTAAGTGGCTTTTTCAGTTGTTAATTGCATTACGTTTTATCCCTCTAGTGCAGGAAGAACTTCAAAATATTATTAAATCAGTGTCAGTTAGATCAATAAATTTTCGAAATTTAGGATTAAAGAAATCCTTTAATGTTTTATTAATCTTAGTGGAAAGGTTATTTCAAAATATATTTCTGAGAATTGACCATGGGGCAGAATCATTACTATCAAAGAAAAAAATTATTATAAAAACCAACAGATTTAGAACTCTTTATCCTTCAAAATCTCTCAATGTAATTGTTAATACATTATCGATTTGTTTTATTTGCATAGCAATTTTTCTTAGAAAACTGTATGGTGCATTATAAATAACACAATATTTTAGGTTTGAGTTCTGAGCGTTATTTAAACCATCCAACATTTGGCATGTTATACCAAGTTTCTCCTGGAAATGATGGGAGAGATATTTATGCGACTTTATACGCTCAAAAAATGTTTTTCTTGGTAGAAGTTCGACAGAGAGAAGTTTTTTTTGAAGTTATACCTTATTTAGATGCCCGTAATCAGGCCGAATTAAATCTTCAAAAAGCTAGAAGAAAAGGATCTGAAGAACTATCTAAATGGGAGAATTTATTTACGCAAACTTTCTTATAAAGGTGAACCCTACAAATTATTTGAAAATAAAAAATAAAATACCATCAAATGTAAATATTCTTGCGGTAAGTAAAGGATTTAAAAGTCAAGAAATCAAGACCATTCAAAATATAGGTCAGAACGATTTTGGTGAAAGTAAGGTTCAAGAGGCGTTTGAAAAACAATTAATCTTAAAGGACAATGAATCAATAAATTGGCACTTTATTGGAAGGATACAAAGTAATAAAATAAGAAAAATAGTTCAAAATTTTAAATACATTCATTCAGTAGATTCATTTGAAAAGTTGCAAAAGATTTCTAATATTTCACGTGAAGAGAAGAAAAATCCATTAATAATGTTGCAGGTTAAGTTGAGTGATGACCCTACTAAAGGAGGCTTTAATCCTGAATTTTTAATTTTGAAATGGAGAGAAATTCAAGAATTGAAAAATATTTCATTAACCGGTTTGATGACTATCAATCCTAAAGGACTTAGCTCTAAAGAAAATTCAGGGTTGTTCAAAAAATGTCGTGCTCTCGCTGATTCTCTGCAACTACCAGATTGTTCCATGGGGATGTCAGGTGATTGGGAGGAGGCTATTGAGGCTGGATCAACTTGGTTAAGATTAGGATCATTGATTTTTGGATGTAGATCCTAATTAGTTATTTTTTTATAAAAATCTTATCTATAAACTTGCAGTAAAGTTCAACTAACGTTATTTAAGTATAGGTAGTTTATTCATTTAAAACATGAATCTATTACTCAAGGTTCTTAAACCTTAGTAATCAATTTCAAGAGGATTTAAAAGGTGTCACTTATTTCTAGATTAAAGGCAGTTGTTGCAGGTGATGAGTATCTCGATGATGATTTTGATGAGTTGGATTATGCTGCAGAGGATGAATTAAATGATATTAATAATTTCAAACAAAATCCAAAGAATGTAAATGTCCTTGCAAATTCAAATCCATTTGATTTTATGAATAACAACAAATCATCAAAAGTAGTTGGTATGCCTGGGATATCAAATTCATCCTCAGAAGTAAGCTTAATGGAACCAAGAAGTTTTGATGAGATGCCTCAAGCTATACAAGCATTAAGAGAGAGAAAAACTGTAATTCTCAATTTAACTATGATGGATCCTGATCAAGCTCAAAGAGCAGTTGATTTTATTGCTGGGGGCACATATGCAATTGATGGACATCAAGAGAGAGTCGGTGAAAGTATTTTTCTTTTTGCCCCAAGTTGTGTAAATGTAACTAGTTCTTCTCCAGAAGAGGCTTCTCCTTCTTCTGTGTCTACAGAAAACACATCACAATATAGTTTGGGCAAAAATACTACTCCTGAGCCAGCATGGGGTAATTCTAAATTAAGTGCTTATTCATGATTAATCTGTGATAGATAAAATTGCGATTATTGGTTTTGGAAATATTGCAAGAGCTATAGTTACTCCTCTGTTAGATAACAAATTAATTCAGCCAGAGAATGTTTTTTGTGTTGTAAATACAGAAAAAAGTTTAGAAAACATAAAAAAAAATTATAAACATAATATAAACGTTTATAAATCAGGTTCTAAAGAGTCAAAAATAATTTGGGATTGTCAATATAAACTTCTTTCGATAAAACCCCAACAATTAAATCATATAAGTGAGGCCCATCATATAAATAATAAGGATAATTTAATAGTTTCAATTCTTGCTGGGGTTTCAATAAATAGACTTACTCAAAAGTTTCCAAATCATAAATGTGCGAGGGTGGTTACAAATATTCCAATAACTATTGGAAAAGGTTTAACAGGGATTTCTTGGGGAGATGAAATTTCAGAAGATCAGAAACAATTTACAAAAAAATTATTTGAAAATACTAGTAAAATTTATGAATTTACTGAAGATTACCTTGATATATTTTTAGCTTTAACTTCATCAGGTCCTGCAATTATTGCTTTAATTATAGAAGCATTAAGTGATGGAGGATTGAGCGGGGGATTGCCAAAAATAATTTCAGAGGAACTTGTTATGGAAATGATACTAGGGACTATTTGTCTAATAAAGGAAAATAAACTTACTACTTCTGAGCTTAAAAATTTAGTAACCTCTCCAGGTGGAACAACTATTTCTGCTTTAAGGGTTTTAGAAAAAAAGAGTGTAAGGTCAGCATTAATTGAATCAATAGTCTCAGCTAGTAATCGAAGTAAAGAGTTTCGTTAAGTTTTTCAATTATCTTTTAA
>QCSV01000062.1 GCA_003211415.1 Prochlorococcus sp. AG-670-M15
ATGGATAAATAATAATTTTTCTAAATCTAAAAACTTACTTTTATTCAGTACTTTCTATTCAATAGAATCTTTTTAAAAATACTTTTAATTAGTATTATCCAACATTGAATTATGCCTGGACCAATAATCAATTTTGGATTAATAAAGATTTTACCGTTACTTTTTCTTATAGAGTTATGAAAAGAAACGTGTTCGCAAACCTCTTCTCCATAGTCATTTAATCCTACATATACTGCATTACTTGGTATAGATTTTTTTCTATAAATAGCTAATCCACCGAATGCCGAATCAACCTCTATTAATTCTGCAGATGGTTTAATTTTGATCATTTTTGAAATAACATTTTTTTCATATGAATCTTTATAGCTTATCCCCAATTTCAAGTCTTTTTTAATCTGTAAAGTAAAATCATTTGGACACCATATTTTGTGCCGTAATGCGTAAATGTCATAATATTTATTTCTAACGTTTGCTGCCATAACTGTCCAATCATCTTTTGAAATAATTTTTTTTATTACATTACTATTTAATTCACTACAAACACCATCCGTATCAACAACAATTAGATATTCAACCCAAGAATTTTTTTTATTATTTAGAATCTCTAAACATCTATTTCTACAAATTGCCAGCCTATCAGTTCTTAATGGGTTAGTTGTCCTCAATCTTCCAAAAGATTCATATTTAAAGTTTTTTTTCTGCTTTGAAAGTTTATTTAGACTATTAAGTGTTTGATCATCACTATCTGATTCAACAAAAAAGTATTCAATCTTATCTGCGAAATCTAATCCAATATCTATACATTTTACTGTTTTGAAGATTTTTTTTTGGCAATTTCTTACTGTGCCTACAATTAAAAAATTCAATTCAATTTTTTGTCTACTAATTTAAATATAAAAAAAAATTTGCATTTAAATTTAAAATGATTATGAAAATTAAAGTTTTTACAAATTTTATTTTATTTATCTAAATTTAGGTATCATGTTAAAGATAATTTTAAATAAAAATGCTTAAAAGAATAATAAATAAAGTAATTAGGATTTTGGGTTTAAAAGTACAGTTATTAGCTATAAAGGATATCAAGTTTTATGAGAGCCTTACAAATGCATCTTTACTTTATAGTCAACTAGACCAAAAGTCTAGAGAACTTATCGGTCCTTTAATGCCTTTCTCAAGATCAGAATATGCACAAGATTTATTTGCTATTATTTATGCAAAAAATTCCAGTTCGAAATACTTTGTTGAGTTTGGAGCAACAGATGGGGTTACTAATAGTAATACTTGGTTACTAGAGAATAAACTTGGATGGGAGGGGATAGTAGCTGAACCGGCAAAAACTTTTCAAAAGGCTTTAAATAATAATAGAAACTGTAATATTGAGCAAAAATGTATTGCAAAAAAAGGTGGCGAAACATATCAATTTTTAGAATGTAAAAATGGAGTTCTGTCCTCTTTAGAAAATTATGCACAAAATGGTGATTGGGCACAAAAGCTAAGGAAAGAAAAATTATGCAAAAAATATAAAGTCGAAACTTTATCTCTGGAAGACTTATTAAATAAATATAACGCTCCATATGAGATTCAATTTTTATCATTAGATACTGAGGGAAGTGAATTAGATATTCTTAGCGGATTTAATTTTGATAAATATCAGATAAATTCTATATGTGTGGAACATAATAGGGTTCATAAAACCAGAAAGAAAATATATAAACTGCTTACAGAAAAGGGTTATAAAAGAGTTTTTGAAAATATTTCACACGTTGACGATTGGTACTTATTAAAGAATTAAAAGTTTAAACAAGTTTTTAGAAAAAGCTCAAAATCTTATTTAGGGATAAGCAAAAAAGTAAAAATTAAAGCAGCTAATGTTAATTAATCTACAAAAAATAGTAAAGATCAGAATAAATTTTAGTATGATTTAAACTACCAATAAAAGCATCCGGATAGCTTTTAAAATTTATCAAGATAAATAGAACTTGTATTTTCTAGATATGAATTTATAAATTTATAAAAATTTTAAATAACCATAATGAAGAAAAGATATTAAATCATTTTGAAAAAGGTTAATTATATTTGGGTAGAATAGTAAATATACTTTTATATAATGACTTAATAAGAAACTTAATCCTCTTACATTTAATGAAAAATTCTATTGAGGAAATTTTTAAGATTTTAAATAAATTTTTAATTCAGACAAAAGGTCAGAAGCGACTTTTCTTGTTTTTAGGAATAATTAATATGATTATCACTAATCTTTTTTTACAAGTATTTCTAAGATTAAATTTTATACCTACATCAATTGCTACTCTTGCATCACAATTAATAAATATGTTTTTAGGATATATTATCTATAGTAAGTTTGTATTTAAAAGAAATGATTTACTTATAAAGAAAGTACTATTTAAATATTTACTATTAATGATAATATTATGGCTTACTAATTTTAATTTTATTTATATATTAGGATTTTTCGGATTTACAAGAAATATAAGTGCATTAATTCTAATTCCTTTCCTAGCTTTAATTTCTTTCATAATTCAAAAATACTTTGTATTTAAGAAAAATTTATAAATTTATAATATTATTAAAAGTCCATATGATAAATTTATAAGATTAAAAGATGGATCATGACATTTGATAATATTTTTACATTTTTATTTTTTTTTAATTTATCTATACTCGGAATAAAAAACATCTCAATACCTTTTCTTTTAAAGTTTAGAATTTTGGCTCTAAACAATGAACATAAATCTAATATACAAAATTATTCAATATCAGTACTTATAGGCATTTTTTTATTTTGTACACTTTGCAATTTTATATTATTGATACCTGCCTTTATTTTTTTTATTTCTAATTCAAGCTTAAATATTGATCATTATGTGAAATTTTCAATTAATCTACTAAAAATAATTCTTATAATACTATCTTTTATTGGCATTAGAGATTTATTTAATATTAATAAAATTTTCAAGAATCCTATTCAAACAACAAGTTCCGAATATGATAAGAATTTCCTAATTAGTCTGTTTATAAGCACATTAATATATTTAATATTTTCACCAAAAGCAATAAACCATGGGATTCATTATGATACAGGGCTATATCATTTACCATTTATAAATCATTTAAGTAAATACGCTATTGAACCAGGCTTAGCAAATTTGCACTTTAGATATGGATTTTATGGTCTTTCTTTTTTTGGGCAAGTGCCATTTCAAATCTTTTCTAATAATAGTAATT
>QCSV01000063.1 GCA_003211415.1 Prochlorococcus sp. AG-670-M15
TTGTCTACCCAAAAAACCATCTTGAGAAGATAACCATGGCTCCCATATTTCTTTTTCAGCATTTAACCAAGCTGCTTTTACATCAGCAGGTACTTTAAGTCTTAATTCCTCTATGACCATTTCACTTTGAAAATTATCCATTGTAAGAGCTTTTAAATTGGGAATATCAGATTGAAAAATTAAAATTACTAGGCAAATTAATAATAAACAAAATCTTTGAATTTTTTTTTTCAAATTTAAATTAAATCTCATTTTTTCTTAAGTAGAACTACTGAATGGCAACTTATACCCTCTTCTCTCCCTTCTGGACCCAATTTTTCATTTGTGGTTGCTTTAATCCCAATTAAATTTTCATCAATATTTAAAATTTCAGAAATGTTTTTTTTCATTAGTTTTATATATGGCATGATTTTTGGTCTTTCAGCAATAAGAACACTATCAATATTATTTATTTCCCAACCATCTTGTCTTATTAAGTCAATTACTTTTAATAACAAAAACAAGCTATCAGCATTTTTCCATTTTTCATCAGATGGGGGAAAATACTTTCCTATGTCGCCCAGCGAAAGTGCTCCTAATAATGCATCCATTATTGAGTGACTTAAAACATCAGCATCACTATGACCATCCAATCCTAAATTTTCAGGATGATGTAATTTTACACCTCCAATAATTAAATCTCTATCCTTTACTAGTCTGTGAATATCGTATCCATTACCAATACGGAAATTAAATGAGGATTCAGTCATATTAGCTATTTAAGAGCATCATAAATTAACCTGAGCCTATTCTGTATTTCCTTATAGTTATTTTACTAACCATTTAGTAATAATTTAAACTCCCTAATTGATATGTTACCAATAAAAAGCATTCTAAAATAATGGTTTAATTTTAATATTTTCTATATAAATTTATCTAAGACTTTTTATTAGTTTTATATTCCAAAAAAATAATTTAGAAAGGTACAGAAATCCTGTCTATTATGGGATAATAATTTTCTAAAAGAAATTAATAACAACTTTTTAAAAATGAAAAGTAGGATTAAAAAATTTTTGAATAAAATAAAACATAAGTTTAAAGTTATTCTAAATATCAAAGAAAGTACCCATAAAAGGAATGAAAGAGATATGAAAGTAGCTCATAAAATATTGAAATTACTTTCTGAAGATAGCATATGTATTGACATTGGATCACATAAAGGTGAGTGGTTGCAATACTTTAATTCATATTTCCCTGGTCAAAAACATATTGCTTTTGAGCCTTTAGAAAAACTCTATAATCAACTAAAAATTCAATTTCCTAATTATCAAATTTACGATTTTGCCTTATCAAATAAAAATTGTAAAAGTGAATTTCAATTTGTACAAAATTTACCTGCATGGAGTGGTTTCAAAATACAAGAAAAATATTTTGGTAACCCTGAAATAAAAACCATACAGGTACAAACTGCAAAATTAGATGATTTTAAATTTAATAATGAAGAAAAAATCAATTTCATGAAGATTGATGTTGAAGGCGGAGAGCTAGATTGCCTTGAAGGTTCAATTTCTTTCATCAAAAGAACTCGTGTAATTATTTATTTTGAGCATGCCTATATTCATTTTGCAAATTATGGGAATTACTCAAAAAAACTATATAAATATTTTCAGGATCTCAATTATAAAATCATATCGTTAAGTACTGAGTTGCCATTACTTCAAGAAGAATTTATTAATTTAGTAAATAAAGCCAGGAAAAAAAATTATAGATATCCTTCAGAAACAAACTTTATCGCAACCCCAAAAGAGAAAGTAAATGAACTTTTTAAATAAATTTAAAGTTTAGGGTCAAAAGGTATACTAGCAAAAGAAAAATAAAAATCATTTACACCATAAGACAAGAGGATAGAATTTTTGTTTTTATCATATGTAAATCCTGAAAAGTAAGTGCAACTTATCAAATTCAAATTCCTTTTTTTTCTTATCCCAAACAAAGATCTATATGAATGAATATATCTATGTGGATAGATTTTTATTATTTTAAATTTGTTTTCAAATAATGAAAGGCACACTAACCTACCAAAATAAATTCTTTTATTGTTTAGAAATTTTTTTTCATGAGCTATCAAAAAATATTTATTATTTATTTTCTGAATATCTGTTCCTATGGACAAGTCCTTTGAGAAAGTATCATTGTTTTCTTGATCAGAAATATCTTTAAAGATTATTTTATCTCTTTCTATTGAAAATGCTTCTAAAGTGACCAAAGGTTTAAGACTATAAAGGGCCATTAATTTATTTTTAATATTATAAAAAGCCCAATTTTTTTCCATAAACATCCTTTTTTCATATATACATTTTTTTGGTTGAGGAAAATTTTTATTAATTTCTGCTAAATAAATATCATTTCCATTGTTATTGGGGCCAGTATTAAAGGTAAGGAATATTAATTTATTTAATACACATAGTTTAGGATCATTTACTTTATGTATTCGGTAATTATTTTTGTATAACTCACTCAGATTGGTGCAGCATATTATTTTGTATTTTTCATCTAAAATAAGAAGAAAGCTTTCTATTGACTCATATTTAAGTTTAGGATTGGCTCTAAACGATATATAGTGATTTTTATTGAATTTTTTATAACAAGGGTTGAAAATATTATCTATATCTATATTTAAATCAATCAAAATACCTCTTAATCTTTCAGTTTTTTTATTAGAAAAATTTTTTAATCTAAAAAAGTTCATATATCTGAAAATTAGAGAATCATACCTTAATTTGATTATAAAGTTTTTCTAAAGTCTCAATTGCAATATGTTTTTGACAAAGGGAATATTAATAAAGTGATATAACAACCTAGTTTTCTGAGACTATTAGTGCTTACTATCTTTGACATACGATTTCACATTTGTTTAGCAAACAAATTTATAGTTGAATTAATAAATCCAAATATTTAAATTAATATTGGGATTTAAAACCATAAATTGATACTTATTTTGTTTTGGCTTCAAAATCTTTCAACAAACTATAATCCTGATACCGTTCTTAAGTTACTTATAAATAATAATCCTGAATAATTAATTTCTATAAAAGAGGTTAGATTCATAAAAAAAATCACCTTTATTCAGATTTATTAATTAATCTTTGAAGTTTTAAATACATTTTTTACTTAACTTTTCTGGAGATGCCTATAATCTTT
>QCSV01000064.1 GCA_003211415.1 Prochlorococcus sp. AG-670-M15
TGTAGCCATCAAATATAGAAAAAAATTTATATTTTCTTAATTGCAAATTTTTTCTACTTGATTCAAGAATTGGGCCCCAGATGATATACAAAAAGAAACCTACACATAGGAATAACCAGAAATTATTAGTTTGATCTCCATTTGAACTAATAATTAATGAGATAAATCCACCAATTGAAGAAACTATTACTCTTTGAAGAATTTTTCTCGGATTCCCCAAAGCGTACTTAAATTGACTTCCTGTACCAACTGCAGGAATAAGTTTTGAAATTTGACTTGAATTAATTGGAATTAACATTTTAAAAAATCAATTTTTCAAGTCCGTAAACTAAAGTTTCATAATTACCAATTTTTTTAATAGCCTGTAAAACTCCTGGCATATATGCCTTTCTATCAGTAGTGTCATGCTTAATTGTGTAAGTTTCACCTTGAGATCCCATAATTACTAACTGATGAGCGAGTAATCCTGGTAATCGTACAGAATGTATATTAATTCCTGAATCTCTGAGCCCACCCCGTACACCTTTCAATGACTCAGACTCTTTTACTAAATTCTGATTAAATTTCTTTGGATACTCTTCAATCATTTCTGCAGTTTTTATACAAGTACCACTAGGAGAATCAGCTTTTTGATTATGATGCATCTCTATTAATTCAATATTGTCATAAAACCTTGCAGCTACTGATGCCGCCTGCTGAAGAAGAACCATACCTACTGAAAAATTAGGAATTATTGCACAACCAACAGAAGCTTTCTGTGCAAAAACAGACAAATCTTGTATTTGCGAAGGACTTAAACCTGTAGTTCCTACTACAGGTGATACCCCATATGCAATAGCTGATCTGGTATTTTCATATACAGAATCAGGATGAGTAAAATCAACAAGCACAGGTTTGATTTTTTCATTTCTATAATTTTGACTGACAGAACACAAAGTTCCTTCAAAATCATTTGAAACAAATACATCACAATTTTTTACCTTCAATAATTCAGAAATATTTGAGCCATTGTTCTTTTCGTTTATGTCGATTGCTGCAACAAGTTCACAATCTGTAGAATTTAATACAGTATTAACAACTTCCTTACCCATTCTGCCTAAAGCTCCGGATACAAGTACTGGTATAGGTTTTTTAGAATTTTCAATCATTTTTTTAAAAAATTTTTTTTAAAAGGTTGTTACACGCTATTTATATTGCACACAATAACGTCTTTTCATTCGTAGTCTGGTAGAAATACTTAAAGAAAATCAATGTTTACGCAGGTCCGCTCAGCAAACCGCAGAGTATCTCCTGTTGAGGATAACAAACACAAAGTTGTAATAAAAGCAGTTTATGTTGTCCTTGAGCCACAATACCAAAATTCCTTAACGGAAGCTGCAAAGTCAATAAATAAGATTAATGGGCCAATAGGTATAGACCTTAGCGGCTATCTTATCGAAGAGCTTAGGAATGAAAGTAATTTTGAAGATTTTAAAGAAGATATAGCTAATGCAGATATATTCGTTGCTTCTCTAATTTTCATTGAAGACCTTGCTCAAAAAGTGGTTGATGCAGTATCTCCATTTAAAGACAAACTTAAAGCATCAATTGTTTTTCCCTCCATGCCAGAGGTGATGAGATTAAATAAACTAGGTTCATTTAGTATGGCCCAACTTGGTCAATCTAAAAGTATTATTGGAGATTTAATAAAAAAGAAAAAAGAATCTGATGGAGCAAGTTTCCAAGATTCAATGTTGAAGTTATTAAATACATTACCTTCAATACTTAAATATCTACCTGTAGAAAAAGCTCAAGATGCTAGAACATTTATTCTGAGTTTTCAGTACTGGTTAGGCGGTACCACTGAGAACTTAAAAAACTTCTTATTAATGATTTCTGAAAAGTATGCTGTTTCAGAGATCATAAAGGATCAAATAGAAGAATTCAAAATTCAAGACCCAGAGACATTCCCAGATTTAGGAATTTGGCATCCTCTTGCTCCTTGCATGTTTGAAAGTCTTAAAGAATATCAAAATTGGGAAAATAATAGGAAAGATATAAATCCTAAAGATGACAAAACTCCGACAATAGGCTTAGTGCTTCAAAGGAGTCATATCGTTACGGGAGATGATGCTCATTACGTTGCTGTTATTCAAGAATTGGAATACAGAGGTGCGAGAGTATTACCTATCTTCTGTGGAGGTCTAGATTTTTCTAAACCAGTTAATGAATTTTATTATGATTCCATAAATAAGGATCAATCTATAGTAGATGGAGTTGTATCTCTAACAGGATTTGCACTAGTTGGTGGGCCAGCGAGACAAGATCATCCTAAAGCTATTGAAGCCCTAAAAAGGTTAAACAGACCTTATATGGTTGCGCTTCCATTAGTCTTTCAAACCACTCAAGAATGGGAAGATAGTGATCTAGGTTTGCACCCTGTTCAGGTAGCACTTCAGATTGCAATTCCAGAGCTTGATGGTGCTATTGAACCTATTATTCTCTCAGGTCGTGATGATGCTACAGGTAAGGCGCATACGCTCCAAGATCGAGTTGATGTAATAGCCGAAAGAGCAATTAAATGGTCAACTTTAAGAGTTAAGAAAAGAAAGGATAAAAAATTAGCCATAACAGTATTTAGTTTTCCACCAGACAAAGGAAATGTTGGTACGGCAGCATACTTGAATGTTTTTGGTTCAATTTATAGAGTACTTCTTGAAATGAAATCGAAAGGGTATCAAATAGATGAACTTCCAAGTAATTCAAAAGAATTAATGGAAAAAGTAATTAACAACCCTGAAGCGATGGATGGCTCTCCAGAATTAAATATTGCTCATAAGATGTCAGTAAAAGAATACGAAGAGTTCACACCATATTCACAAAGACTTGAAGAGAATTGGGGTAAACCTCCTGGAAACCTTAATAGTGACGGACAAAACCTTCTTATTTATGGAAAACATTTTGGAAATGTTTTTATAGGAGTTCAACCTACGTTCGGTTATGAAGGTGATCCCATGAGATTGCTCTATT
>QCSV01000065.1 GCA_003211415.1 Prochlorococcus sp. AG-670-M15
TCATATGCTTCATCAAATATCCAGTCATGGTTTGTTCGATTTAAAAATAAAAGCAATTGGAGATACCCATATTGATGATCATCATACAAATGAAGATGTGGGTATCGCATTAGGTAAAGCATTTTCAAAAGCCTTAGGCGAAAGAAAAGGAATAAGCAGATTTGGACATTTCTTTGCCCCATTAGATGAAGCATTAGTTCAAGTTACTTTAGACTGCTCTGGTAGACCGCATCTATCTTATGAACTTCAATTAAAAGCCCCTAGAATAGGAAATTATGATACTGAACTAGTAAGAGAGTTTTTTATTGCCTTTGTGAATAACAGCGGTATTACTCTGCATATTAATCAAATACGAGGTAGTAATTCACATCATATAGTTGAGGCGTGCTTTAAAGCTTTTTCAAGAGCAATGAGAATGGCTACCGAAATAGATCTAAGAAGATCTGATTCAATTCCAAGCAGTAAAGGAATGTTAGAAAATCAATAAAATAGGAATTTTTTCGAATCAGCCACAATTCAGTTGATTTTTGGCGAAAATAAATAAAGTAAACATTCTGTTGTGACTAATTTACAAAATAAAAAAATTGATAAATTTAAAATTTTTAATAAAGAAGATTGGTCCAGTGCGTATCAAAATGTAGAAAAGGAGCTAACTAAAGAACCTCTAACAATTAGCAAAGGTAATAATATTAAAAATTTAAATGGAACATTGTTGAGAAATGGACCAGGAATATTAGAGAGAGGTGGACAATGGGTTCATCATCCATTTGATGGCGATGGAATGATAACATCTATAAAATTCGAAAATGGTCAGCCATTCTTAACAAATAGATTTGTTAAAACTAAAGGCTATTTGGAGGAAGAAAAAATAAATAAATTTATTTATAGAGGTGTTTTTGGGACACAAAAAAATGGAGGGATTTTAAATAATGCATTAGATCTAAAATTCAAGAATATCGCTAATACTCATGTCATTAAATTAGGAGATGAAATTCTCGCATTATGGGAAGCAGCAGGGCCACATGCAATGGATCCTGATAATCTCGACACTATTGGTTTAACAACATTAAAAGGGGTACTCAAGCCCAACGAAGCATTCAGTGCTCATCCCAAAACAGACTTAAACTCAAATGCATCTTCAGAACTTTTAGTCACTTTTGGAGTACAAACCGGGCCAAAAAGTACCATTAGATTAATGGAATTTAATAATGCTGGTACAAATGCTGGAGAGCTCATTTTTGACAGAAAAGATACCTTTAATGGTTTTGCATTCCTTCATGATTTCGCAATTACAAATAATTGGGCAATATTTTTACAGAATGCTATTGATTTCAATCCTCTTCCATTTGTAATGGGTCAAAGAGGAGCAGCACAGTGTCTAAAGTCCAACCCAAATAAAAAGGCAAAGTTTTTTATCATCCCCAGAGAAAGTGGATTATTTAGAGGTCAGCCACCATTAATAATAAATGCTCCAGAAGGATTCGTTTTTCATCATGTAAATGCATTTGAAAAAGATTCCAAGATCGTATTAGATAGTATTTTTTATGATGATTTCCCATCAGTTGGTCCAGACGAGAATTTTAGGGATATTGACTTTGATAAATATCCAGAAGGAAAACTCAAAAGATCAATTATCGATCTAAAGAAAAAAACTAGTGAACTTGAAACTTTAAGTGAACAATGTTGTGAATTTGCTGTTGTTAATCCTAAAAACTTAGGATTAAAAGCAACTTTTAGTTGGATGGCAAGCACATCTCAAAAGTTGGGGAACGCTCCACTTCAAGCTATAAAAAAAATAAATTTAACTTCTAAGGAAGAGATTTCTTGGTCAGCAGGCCCAAGTGGATTTGTAAGTGAACCAATTATGGTCCCATCAGAAAACTCTTCAAAAGAAGATGAGGGATTTTTATTTATACTTCTATGGAATGGAGAAAGAAGAGGAAGCGATTTAGTGATATTAGATGCAAAAGACTTAAAAGAATTAGTTGTTTATGAATTACCAATTTCAATTCCACATGGCCTTCATGGATCTTGGGTTAATTGAATTTAAGATAAAATTCCAATTAAACCTGGAATAATTTTTTTTAATGCTTTACCTCGATGGCTACAAGAGTCTTTAATATCATTATTCATTTCTGCGAAAGTTAATCTGGTAGAACTTTCCTCAAAAATTGGGTCATACCCAAAACCACCTTTTCCTCTCGGTTTTAAAATAATATTGCCATGACATTTGGCCTCAGATTCAATAATCACTTCCCCATTTGGAGAACAAACACAAATATTGGCAATAAAGAAAGCACTTCTATTTTGAACTCCATCAAGTTCTCTCAAAACTCGTTCAATTCTCTTCTGATCATTTTCTGCATATCTAGATGAGTAAATGCCAGGTTTACCATCTAGTGCTTCAATACAAATTCCTGAATCATCTGCTATTGAGAAATTATTAGTTTTTCTAGAAACTTCACTCGCTTTTTTAATTGCATTATCTCTAAATGTCAGTCCATCTTCTTCAACTTCTAATGATTCTGGCTGGAGTAATAATTTACAATTAACTCCAGAAAGCAATTTCTTATATTCTTCAATTTTACCTTTATTCTTACTCGCTAAATATAAATTTTTCATCCTTATTTTCCTGCCATATTTATAAATACTTGACCCCATTCTAATAACTCATCTAAATAAGATTCTTTTGGTGCTTCACAATATAATCTTAAAAGAGGTTCCGTTCCTGAAAACCTAAAAAGAAGCCAAAAATTTTTATCAATTCTCAACTTTATTCCATCAATCTTTGAGATACTTTTTAACTTGTGATTATTAATATTCTCAGGAATATTATCTATGATAAATTCTTTTACATTATTTTTTTCTGA
>QCSV01000066.1 GCA_003211415.1 Prochlorococcus sp. AG-670-M15
AATGCTTAGAGTTATTGAAAAAATATCCGCGATAATAGAAAGAGAACTTAATAGTATTGGTTGTACAAAATTACTATTACCCCAACTTCATCCTGCAGATTTATGGAAAAAAAGTGAAAGGTGGGAAGGATATACCGCAGGGGAAGGAATAATGTTTAATCTCAAAGATAGACAAGGTAAAGAATTTGGTTTAGCCCCAACTCACGAAGAAGTAATTACAAGTATTGCATCAGAGACTATAAACTCATACAAACAATTACCTCAATGTTTTTATCAGATTCAGACAAAATTTAGAGATGAAATAAGGCCAAGGTTTGGATTGATGAGAAGTAGAGAATTCATAATGAAAGATGGTTATTCTTTTCATTCTTCCGAAAGCGATCTGTCTTCTTTCTATGAAAAGGTGGGTAATGCTTATGAAAATATTTTTAAATCTTGTGGACTGCAGACAGTAGGGGTTGAAGCTGATAGTGGAGCAATTGGCGGCGCCTCCTCTAAAGAATTTATGGTAACTGCTGATGCCGGGGAAGATTCTATTTTGCTGGTTGTCTAATAAAAGCCAGACCTATTGGAGTTTTGGATATGCATGATTGTGGCGCATATGATGGAAAACTTTTATGTGTGCCTATGGCTAATACTAGACAGGCTAATATAGTTAGTATTAATCAAATTGCTCCTAATCAGCTTGAGGATGTTGCTGAATTTTTTAGAACAAGTAAAGGACTTGATGGAAGAACAGTTCACATTGACGGTTGGAGGGACTTTGATGTGGTTGAAAATTTATTGAAAAGTTGTATACCCCTGAAAAAGAAAAACTTTAAAGTACTTAAGAAATCGAATATTAGTAAATTAAATTGAAAAAAATAATTTTTTATAGTTATTCGAAATGCTCTACTTGCCGAAAAGCTGCAAAGTGGTTTGAAAGCAAAGATTTCGAATTTCAATTAATTGATATTGTAAAAGAACCACCACTTGTAAACTACTTAAATTTAGCCTTAGAGCAATACTCTGATGATAAGAAAAGGATTTTTAACACAAGAGGTAAAGCCTTTAAAAATAACAATATAGATGTTTATAGCTTATCAAGTGAAGAAATTATTCAACTTCTTTTAAGTGATGGCAAATTAATAAAAAGACCATTTTTGATTTACGAAGGGAAAAAAGTAATATTAGGCTTTAATGAAATTGAATATGCCAAACAATTTACATAAATTTAAAAAATCAAGATTTTATTAATTATATGCCTACTTTTTTAAAGAGTTTTTTAAAAGAATGGGGTCTACTAATTCTGTTAACTTTTTTTGTTTCTTCTTGCAGATCATTTTTTGCAGAACCACGTTATATCCCTTCTGGTTCAATGCTCCCAGAATTACAAATAAACGATAGGTTAATTATTGAAAAATTTTCGCTAAGAAACTCTTTCCCAAAAAGAGGAGATATTGTTGTGTTTAACTCACCTTACTCTTTTGACGAAAAATTAATTTCATCAAGATCTAAGCCTTTACCAAAAAAAAGATATTGTTTTTTTATGAGTTTTCCTCCAATATCGTTTATTCCTGGTTTGAGAGATCAAGCTTGCGATGCATATATTAAAAGAGTGGTGGCACTTCCAGGAGAAATTGTAAGTGTAAACACTAAGGGTGAATTAATAATAAATAATAAATTAATTCCTGAACCCTATGTCTCTTATAAGTGCTCATTATCCCTCTTTAATAATTGTGGTAAATTTGAAAACATAAAAGTGCCAGAAGATCATTTTTTAGTTTTAGGTGATAATAGGGCAAATAGCTGGGATGGAAGATATTGGCCTGGAAGTAAATTTCTTCATAAAAAAGAGATCATTGGTAAAGCATATTTCAGATTTTGGCCTCTTAGTCAATTAGGCTTTTTCAATAAATGAAGCCTCTTTATCTGACTCTGACTCTGACTTCATCAAAATAAATTTTTCACAAGGGTTTTAAATTAAAGAGCTCCGGAAGCAGTTGCATCAAGTATTCCTCCTAGGTGTGTTGTAATATTAAGAGCGCTAATCACAGGGGGTTTATTGGGGTCATTAAAAAGGTCAATTACAGTTATGCCGCCATTACCCTGTTTTATCATCCAAATATTTGAATAATTAATCCCAAGGATACTACAAATTAGTGTTTTATTGACTGCATCATGAGCAACCAGGAGGGTTTGATCATTATCATTTTGAGATAAACAAATTTTTTCAAAAGCTTCTTCTGACCTTTCTGATACATCTTTTATAGATTCACCTTCGGGCATTATTACTTCTTCAGGTTTATCATGCCAATTTTTTAGTAAACTAGGCCACTCTTCTCTAATTTCTGCTTCCAATTTACCCTCCCATAATCCGTGACTGATTTCTACGAGTGAATCTATTTTCTCAATTTTTAAATCTTTGCTATTTTGAAGAATTATTTGTGCAGTCTCATAAGGCCTATGCATTGAACTTGAAAATGCTTTATTGAATGAAATATTTCTCAAATATTCAAAAGTCTTTCTAGCTTGATCTTTTCCATTTTCATTTAAAGGGATATCAATTTGGCCTTGGAATCTACCTTCTTTGTTCCAGTTAGTTTCACCATGCCTTATTAGAAATATTCTGGAATCTCCAATTTGATTTGGAAAATTTTTATTCAGATGTGAAGTTTGATTTAAGCATTCAATTTGGGTCTTAAAAGAGTTATCCTTCCTTGAAATATTAAGTATCGATGAAGTTCAAAAATTCCTAAACAGATCAAGAGCTTCTGTCTATAGGTATACAAATACAGATTTAAGAAATTTAAACCCTAGTTTTAATCCAAGAAAATTAAATCCCGAATTTAGAACTGATCAAAAAGATCCCTTAAAATTTCAT
>QCSV01000067.1 GCA_003211415.1 Prochlorococcus sp. AG-670-M15
TCTTTTGTAGTTCCTGGAAGGTCTCTACCATAAGCATCAATGTTCTGACCCAAAAGAGTAATTTCTTTAAAATTATCATCAGCTAATTTTTGGATCTCACTTTTTATCGCTTTTGGATATCTTGATTGCTCTTTCCCTCTGACAGAGGGGACTACACAATATGAACATCTTTCATTACATCCATAAATGATATTAACCCAGCCACAAATAGAGCTTTCCCTTCTAGCACTTGTTATATCTTCAGAAATGAAGGCTTCTTCTGTGGCAGCAACTTGATTTCCTAAATCCACTTTCCCCAGAAGATTCTCAAGATTATTTACGTGTTGAGGTCCCATAACCAGATCAAGTTCTGGGACTCTTCTTAATAAGGACTCTCCCTCTTGCTGAGCAAGGCAACCTGCAACAACAAGTTTTAAACTAGGTGTTTTGTGCTTTCTTTTTGCTTGTCTTCCTAGAAAGCTATAAACTTTTTGCTCGGCATTATCTCTGATAGTGCATGTATTGTACAAGACCAAATCGGCATTTAATTCATTATCTGCTTTGGTGTATCCCATTTTCTCTAATGTCCCAGCCATTCTCTCAGAATCAGCCTTGTTCATTTGGCATCCAAATGTGGTTATCCAATAACTGCCAGTAGTTGAATTCTTTTGAAATTTTTTTTCGTCTGGTTTGGTTTTTGTTAGCACTTTGCTAGGAATTTTTATGATTCTTTAATTCAAAATTACAAGTTAAATAATTTTGCTGCAATTTTTTTGAGGGCGAGCGAGGGGATTCGAACCCCCGAATAGCGGCGCCACAAGCCGCTGCCTTAACCACTTGGCGACGCCCGCCTCACATTTATAAATTTAACAACTCAAAGGTAATTTTTCATAGTTATTTTTATCTTTTAGAGAAATTTGAATTATTTTCTAATTCAGTAAAGTTTTCTTATGATTTAAAATAAAAGAAAATTTAAAAATTTGAGTAATTCAGCCACAGCTGAGGTTCTTATTCCCAGAAGCCTTTGTTTAATAGAAGATATAGATAACCTCATTATCGATGTAGAGGATTTATGTTCAGTTTCCATTAGTTGGGAGGATGGATATGTTTCTGAGTTAAAGCCTTTAAAAAATAAAATTACAAAACCAAAAAATATTTTATTCCCAAGATTTGTTGAAACGCATTCGCATTTTGATAAATCATTTACATGGACAGACTTTCCTAATCTGGAATCAAACTACGGAGGAGCATTATCAGTAAATCTTGAAGAACATAAAACTAGAACTATAGATAAGGTTCTTGAAAGAGTTGAGAAATCATTAAAACTTTCCATACAAAATGGATACCGAGCAATTAGAAGTCATATTGATACATACAAAGGTCAATCTATTGATATTTGGATTGAACTTTTTAAATTACAGAAAAAATTTTCATCTGAGTTGACTTTACAATACGTTGCTCTAGCTCCACTGGAATTCTGGGATTCAACTGATGGGGAAGATTTGGCAAAAATATTTTCCTCTAATGGAGGCATATTAGGAGGTGTTATTGTACCCCCTTTCAATAAAAAAGATACAAGTAAATTTCTAACCAAGATGCTTCTTCTTGCGAGTAAATATAAATTAGAAATTGATTTGCATATAGATGAATCAATTATTGAACCTGGATCGGGAATAAAAGTTTTATTAGAAACAATCGAAAATTTAAATATTAATAGTATTCCGATCACTTGTAGTCATTTGAGTAGTCTTATTTCTCTAAGTGATAGAGAGATTTTAAATTTAGGAAAAAAAATGGCTGAGAAAAATATTAAGGTTATTGCCTTACCCCTAACGAATTTTTGGCTGCTCAATCGAAGTAATAAAACTACTTCATTAAAAAGACCAGTTGCGCCAATAAAGCAATTACAAAAATTACATGTTGATGTATCTCTTGGTAGTGATAATGTTCAAGACCCTTGGTACCCATTTGGTAATTTTGACCCTTTTTATATGTTGTCTTGCTCGATGCCTATGCTTCAACTAAATCCCTGGGAGAGAATGACTCTATCTTCTATTTTTTTAGCTCCAAGCAGATTATTAAATTTAAAATGGGATGGTTTAATTAAAAAGGGCTGCCCTGCTGACTTTGTAATTCTAGATGCACAAAGATGGGCAGATGTTTTTTCGAGCAATTTAAAGAGAAAAGTATTTATAAACGGCGATTTATATTGCTAATTGGCTAATTTATATACAAAGCATAAAAATTTTTAGTAATGATATCAAAACTTAAATTTATAGACAAATTTAGAGAAGTCAAAAACTTAGAGATCATTGAAAATAAATCCGATGTAAAAAGACTTTCAAAAGATTTTTATAACTACTCTCCAATTCTTACTGAAAAATTAGACGAATGTATTGCTGATTTGGTGGTAAGACCTAGTGATCACAAAGCGGTAAAGGAAGTAGCAGAAATTTGTTGGGAATTATCTATCCCACTTACTTTAAGGGGTTCAGGTACAGGTAATTATGGACAAGCTGTCCCATTATTTAAAGGAGTTGTAATGCAGATGAGTCAATTTAATAAGTTAGAAGAATTTGATCCAGATACAGGCTTTGTAAAAGTACAGTCTGGCTGTGTTATGGGAGATTTGAATAAACAATTAGAGAAATATGGGAGGGAATTGAGGTTACTTCCTAGTACTTGGAAAACTGCAACAATTGGAGGTTTTATTGCAGGTGGATCAGGAGGTATTGGTTCCATTAGGTGGGGATTTTTAAGAGATCCAGGAAATCTTATAGGTTTAGAGGCAGTAACGATGAATGAA
>QCSV01000068.1 GCA_003211415.1 Prochlorococcus sp. AG-670-M15
GCTAGATGAATCGTCCTGGAGTTTTAAGTTTGGCAGTTTTTGTTTAATTTGATCCCATAAGTGCGGTCTTTCAAAAAGAGTTACATTAAAAGATTTGGCTATTGCTTCAGTAGTTAAGTCATCTGGGGTGGGTCCCAAACCACCAGTTGTAATTAGTAGATTGCTTCTTTTCGATATTTCTTGAATTACTTTTACAATTCGATCACAATTATCACCTACAGTTGATTGCCTAAAGTGATTTAAGCCTAATAGAGATAACTGTTCAGAAATCCATTGAGCATTTGTATTTATAATATTTCCTAAGAGTAGCTCTGTTCCAATAGAAAGAATTTCAACTCCCTTGGAGTTAGGGCTCATTTAATTGATGCTTCAAGTTTGCCTTCATAAAGAGGAAAACGATTGCATAAGGTTAATACTCTTTCTTTACATTGACTTTCAATTAGTGAATCGTCAGGGTTAAGTAATCTATCAGCAATAATTTCGCCAACTTCAGCAAAAGCATTCTCATTAAAACCTCTAGTAGTTAATGCAGCAGTTCCCAACCTTAGTCCGCTGGTTACAAAAGGTGACTCAGGGTCAAATGGAACAGTATTTTTATTTGCAGTGATATTAACTTCACTTACGAGCAAGTCAGCAATTTTACCGGTCATATTGATACTTCTTAAATCGAGTAAAACAATATGGTTATCAGTGCCTCCACTTACGATATTGATACCTCTATTTATTAAAGTTGAGGCTAGAACTTTTGCATTTTTTATTACTTGTTGGGAATAATTAACGAAATCTGGCTGCAAGGCTTCTCCAAAAGCAACTGCTTTAGCGGCAATTATATGTTCGAGGGGACCACCCTGAGTTCCAGGGAAAACAGATTTATCAAATTTTTTTCCAAATTCTGCATCTTTACATAAGATAAGTCCCCCTCTAGGCCCTCTTAATGTTTTATGAGTAGTTGTAGTTACTACATCACAATAGGGTATTGGACTTGGGTGAAGTTTACTTGCTACAAGTCCGGCAATATGTGCAATATCAGCCATTAAGAATGCACCAACTTCATCCGCAATATTTCTAAATGATTCAAAATCGATTGTTCTTGGATAAGCAGAATATCCGCATATGATCAATTTTGGTTTTGTTTCAAGTGCTATCTCTCTTATTTCATCAAAATTTAATTCACTAGTTTCTTTATTTACACCATAGTGAACTGCATTGAACCACTTACCACTCATATTTACTGGAGACCCATGAGTAAGGTGACCACCATGAGATAAATCCATCCCCATGATTGTGTCGCCAGGTTTAAGTAGACTTAGGAAAACAGCAGCATTTGCCTGTGCTCCACTATGGGGTTGAACATTCGCCCAATTTGCATTAAATAATTTTTTCGCTCTCTGAATAGCTAATTCTTCGATTTCATCAACAAATTCACATCCCCCGTAGTATCTTTTTTGAGGTAATCCCTCGGCGTATTTATTTGTAAGGACGGAACCTTGAGCCTGCATAACGGCAATTGATGCGAAATTTTCGCTTGCGATTAACTCAAGATGAGTTTCCTGCCTATTTTTTTCAGAGTTGATAAAATTTGATATTACTGGATCACTTTCTTTAAGATTTTGAAGGATATTCATTGAATTTGATAAGTAATACCCACAATATAGACGATATTTTTTAGAAAAATATAAAAATAATATTTCAGAATTTTAACGCGCCTGGAGAGATTCGAACTCCCGACACCCTGATCCGTAGTCAGGTGCTCTAATCCACTGAGCTACAGGCGCATAATTATGTAATATCTCTGTTTCAGGGTCTCTTAGTCAACTAGATTTCGGGTAAAATGACTATAATTAACAATCTAATTATTAAAATGCCTATAAAGTGGTACGGAAATGGTGATTTAGAAGATCCTATCTATAAACATTTTTCTCGAATAGTTAATTTTGTTATTCACTGCATGATATTTACTGCGATTGTAAGTGGCACCTGGCTTTTAAAAGAGATTAAATATGAAATCGGCTATTTTAATAATTTTGCAATTGTCTGGTCAGTTCTTTTAGCTTCCCATTTACTTTTCGTAATTATAAAAAAACCTAAAGATACTTCAAAACAATCAACTTAAATCAATTTATATTTATGGACTCTCAGATACATATTAGTGATCTAGAAAATGTTATTTCCGAAAAGGTTTTTATTAAAATAGAAAAGTGGAATTTGTATCTTGGAGACGCTGGCTTAGCTAGGCATCTTGCTATTGAATGTATCAGCAATAAAGATCAAGGCCCATTGGAGGCTGCAAAATTAAGTTTGAAAGCAATAAATGTAAAAGTAGGGGATGGTGTTAATACTATTCCACTGATTAATTTAATCACTAACTCACAAATTCTAGAATTAGAGGAGATTTTGGAAAGCTTTTTTTAAACTAAATCTCTTTTTTTGAAACTTTAAATTTATTTACTTTAAAGCATTTTGTAAGTAAAAAATAAATCACAAAAAAAGTTAGAGTTCCAAATATTAATAATATAAATTCTGCGAGATTTGAATTGAAGTTATTCGTAGTTTGGAGAATAGTAAAACAAAGTGTACTATCTATAAACGCT
>QCSV01000069.1 GCA_003211415.1 Prochlorococcus sp. AG-670-M15
TACGCTCCAACACTGTCCAAAATATAAAATCACTCCTAATAGCCATACCCACAAAGTAAGCACAAGAAAACCTCCAATAAAACCGTATGCTTGAAATCTTACTCCAAGTGAGAGAATACTTTTACTTACTGCTAGGTTTAAAGTGGTTAGGCCAATTCCAATAAGAAAAGATCCAGGTAAAAGTGGTTTCAATGGAACTTTTCTACTGGGTAAAAGTGCTTGCAATAAAAGAGCCATTAAAGAAAAGCCAATTAGTGGTATTGCAAACTGACCAACTTGTAATAGCGGTAACTTTAATAATAAATCAGAAATAAGATTATTAGATTTTGAAAGATTTTCTAAAACGTTACTTGGGATCATCCTAAGATTTGCACTAATTTGATCTAGTACCATTAAAAAACCAATAAAGAATACTATTAAAAAGGCTTCAACTCTATTTCTGAGAAACTTCGAAGCCTGCACTCTCCAAGCAGCATTAACTTTTTTAGAAGGAATTTCGTCCTCCCAAAGCCTATCCGAACCTCTTTGAAGAGATAGATATGCATTTCCTGCTGTAAACAGCAAAAACATAGCCCCAAGAATACCTGCACCAAAACCTTGATCTATCAAATTAAATAATGTTGTCTCTACTAACTCAACTACTGAAGGAGGTAAAAGCTGAGCAGCAATGGCGATTATTTGTTCATCTAATCCTTCTTGTTTTCCTAAGAACCATGAAGCTATTGAAAGGGAAATTAGAAGGATAGGAAAAAATGATTGAAGTGTGTAGTATGCAAATGCAGCGCTTAAATCAACGCAATCAGATTTGCTCCATCGCTCACAAGCTCCCCATAAACTTTTCAGTATCCATGTTGAACTTCTCTGCATATTAATTTTCTTCAAATATTTTATTTATTTACTTGTTTTTTATTGTATCTGATTAAGAAATTTTTCAAGCAATTTTTTATTTATGATGCAACTATTTTTCTAATAATAAATTGCCCCATGGCTTTAAAATTTCAATTTTTTCTATAGATCTACAAGCAATTAATGGAAAATTAACATCGCTCAAGTCTTCTCCTGAAACTAAATTTAAAGGATCTGTTTCTAACCACTTTATAGAACAATTGAGTTCTTCTAATAGCAGCCAGGCTGCTGCAATATCCCATATCTTAGGGGTTGATTCTATTGCTCCGAAAGTTTGTCCCATCGCTACACTCGTAAGATTTAAACTAGATACACCTAAGAGTCTGATTTTGCCTGGAAATACTGAGTTTGGTTTTTTTTGTAAGATTTTTATTGATCTACTACATAAAGAAATGCACTCACTTTGACGATTATTTTGTCTAGGATCTATTTTCTGGTTATTCAACCAAACCCCTTCACCTTTAATGGATACAAACTTTTTTTTCAATGTAGGAATTATTAAAAAAGAAGATTGTGGTTTCCCATCAACGAACCTTGCTACAGATATAGACCAGTAAGGAATACCTGCAGCAAAATTTGTTGTCCCATCGAGTGGATCGACCACCCAATAAGCTTTTGAATTTGGAATTAGCTTATGCCCTTCTTCACTAAGGACGCCCTCACCTGGGGCTATTGAAGCTAAGCCATCTACGATTGTTTTGTCACTCCACAAATCACAACTTGTTAATAATGATCCATCTGCTTTATTTCTGGCGCTAATATTTCCAAAATCTTTTGTTTGACGTTGACTAACCAATTCAAATAAAGAATCTAATTCACTTAGTTGCTTATTAGTTAAATTTGGTGAATGCATCTTTATATATTGCAAATAGACTCTGTATCTTTAATTTTAGTATTATTACTACCCACACAATTTTTACTTATATCAAGGAATGTTAATCTTTCTAATTCATCTACATTTAAATTGTAATTATATATTGCATTAATATTTTTTGATTTCGCATTACTTAATTCACTTTGCCTAACAAGAACATCTTTTAGAGTTGATATTCCGACATCATATCTAAGTCTGGAAAGCCTTACAGACTCTTTGCTAGATTCAATTTCTTTAAGAGAAGAGATTATTTTTTCCTCATTTAATTTAAGATTTAAATAGGCTTTACTAATACTTGTGGTTAAAACATTTTTTAGATTTTCATAAGCATATTTTTCGGCTTCTGAATCTGCTATTTTTGATTTGTAGGAGTTCTTATTTTGTCCACCATCAAAAATACTCCATGCAAAATTTAGGCTTATGGTATTTGTATAATTAGATCCAGATTTTTCAGAGTCAATATTAGTTGCTAGAGAGTCACCCTTTGAAAATGTACTAGATAATGAATTACTGATGTAGATATTTGGCTTATTTTGAGCTAAAAAGCTCTCTGCTTGGCTCTTTTGGATTGATTTTTGAAGAATAAGGTTTTTTAAGGAAAGATTTTTATCCAAACCCTCATTAATATTTTTATTCAATTTATGATTCCAAAACCCTATAAGATTTTGCTCTTTATTAGTTTCGAAATCTCCCTTAACATTAAGAATCTCTTTAA
>QCSV01000070.1 GCA_003211415.1 Prochlorococcus sp. AG-670-M15
CCTTTCTTCAGTTGCATCACAAATAGTATTAAAAGCTAAAAAATGACTATTTAAGTTTTCTGGTCCAAATTTCTTTAACATCGTCTTTTCAAAAACCTTTCCAATTTCCTCAGTCTCGCTCTTAAGCATAGTTGTCTGATTTGCAACTCCAACTCTATCTAAATCTTTATCAGGATCAAATCCATTAGAACAAGCTTTAGCAAATTTGTTCATAAACTCATTTCTATTGCCTCTTCCAAGAATATATTCAGAAACGTAATTCGCTTCTTCTAGATCAAGTACAACTAAATATTTACCTGCGAACGAACTTGTAGCGAGAGTCTCTTCATGTTTAAATTTTCCGTGAATAATAGATGTGAAAACATGTTTTTTATGTTTTTCAACTGTATGCCAAACCTTAGAAACCCATGGACAAGTTGTATCAATGATATGACAACCTTTCTCATGCAAGAGTTTCATTTCTTGAACAGTAGCTCCAAAAGCTGGAAGTATAACAACATCCCCATTAGAAACTAAAGAAAAATCTTTAATTCCATTTTTAGCTGAGATGAATCTTACATTCATTTTTCTTAAATGATCATTAACCGAGGGATTATGAATTATTTCGTTTGTGATCCAAATATTCTCATCTGGGTAATGTCTTCTAGTTTCATAAGCCATTGCAACAGCTCTTTCAACTCCCCAACAGAAACCGAAGGCTTGGGCCAACTTAATTTTTAGTCTGCCTTTAGTGTAATTAAAACCATTATCCCTAATAGAACTTATCAAATCACTTTGGTAAGCTTCTTCTAACGCTTGAGCTCTTTTTGTTGGAGAATCGAAACCCCTTCTATTGTATCTATCAGAATGATGAAGGGATCTTCTAAAAGCTTGGGTATCCATCTTCCTATATTACAACGTTTTAATAATTTTTTGTAAAAAAAAAGAAACCTGACATAAGTCAGGTTTCTTAAATCAATTTTCAGTTAGATTATTTAGCAGATGCAAAGTCTGGATATGCTTCCATTCCATGCTCTCCTATATCTAAGCCTTGAGTCTCTTCCTCTTCAGATACTCGGATTCCTCCGAATAATCCTCCAATTACAGACCAAGTGATCCAACATGTAACTAATGTCCAGATAGCATAAGCTGCGGCACCAAGGGCTTGAACTAGAAGAAGGGTAATACCTCCACCATTGAACAATCCCATACCTGCACCATCACCTTGTACAGCGGTACCCCAAAGACCAATAACTACAGTACCCCATACGCCACAAACTCCGTGAACAGAGAATGCACCTACAGGATCATCGATTTCAGCGGCATCAAGCGCTGCAACAGAAAATACAACGATAATTCCACCAACTAGTCCTGCAAACCAGGCTCCAGCTAGTGTCATGTCACCACAACCAGCAGTAATACTAACCAAACCAGCAAGGATTCCGTTAATAATCATTGTAAGATCAGGCTTACCTGAAGTTAATGTTGAAACAATAGTTGCACCGATAGCTCCAGCTGCTGCTGCTAAAGTAGTTGTTACAGCAACATATGGAACCCATTGATCCATAGCAAGTTGAGAGCCAGGATTAAATCCATACCAACCTATCCATAGAACTAATGCACCTAAAGTAGCTATAGCCATGTTATGTCCAGGCATAGCAGAAGGTTTACCATCAGTGTATTTACCTATTCTTGGTCCAAGAAGCATAGCTCCTACAAGACCTGCCCATGCTCCAACTGAGTGAACAATTGAAGAACCAGCAAAGTCTACAAAACCTAAAGAATCAAGCCATCCACCATTCCATTTCCAGCTACCAGCAATTGGATAAATAAATGCAGTTAATACAATCGCAAAAACAACAAATTCTCCAAATTTAACTCTTTCAGCAACAAGACCAGAAACGATAGTTGCCGCAGTGCCTGCAAATGCAGACTGGAACAAGAAATCAACAGTTGGGACTAATCCAGCATCAGTTACCATATCTGCAGTAACTGTTGGATCAAAAAATAAGCCTCCAAAATAAAGCCATCCGTCAGCAACACTTCCTCCGTACATTAATGAATAGCCGATAAACCAGTAAGAAGTTACAGCTAGAGCAAATACAAAGAGGTTTTTAGCAAGAATGTTAACAGCGTTCTTAGAACGGCACATACCTGCCTCAACCATAGCGAAACCGGCGTTCATGAAGATCACTAAAATAGTAGCGATCAAAAGCCATAAATTGTTAGCAAGAAAAGCTGCATTCAACTCAGGTAAATCAGCTGCATGAGCTGAAAGATTAAAAATACCTAAACCAAACAAAGCTAGGGGAACAGTTGCAAGCCACAACATAGAGCGGTTTGAACTAAATCCTCGAATACTCCTCAAAAGGAGCATAGGTCCATTAACAAGACTTGCATCTTGTAGTTTGGACCTAGAGCGCCTTTGAGGCGTTTGCA
>QCSV01000071.1 GCA_003211415.1 Prochlorococcus sp. AG-670-M15
AGCCTAATAGTGACTCAAGTAAATCAAAAACTATTTTAAAAAACCCTTTAAAAGCTCTATTTACAGTTTTCAAAGAAGAAAAAATTAAAAAATTATCATTAGCTTTTTTTATTTACTTTATTGCTTTTACTGGATTGACCAATATCCTAATATTTTTCCTTCAAGAATCATTAAACTGGACGACCAAAGCATCAAGTGGAACTCTTGTTGTAGTAGGAATCATTGCAATTATCGTTCAGGGAGGATTAATTGGGCCTCTTGTAAAGCAATTTGGCGAAATGCGATTAACACTCGTCGGAACAGGCTTTATTCTTGTGGCATGTGCTTTTTTAATAACTGCTCCCAAAGAAAATGCGATAATTAATATTTATTCAGCTGTTTCATTTTTAGCCGTTGGGGCAGGGTTAATTACGCCCACGTTAAGAGCACTAATATCTAAGAAATTAGACATTGATAAACAAGGATCAATTTTAAGCAACCTTCAGGGTCTACAAAGTCTTGGAGGAGTGTTAGGAATTGCAATGGCCGGAAGGGTTTATGATAGTTTTGGTCCTAAATCGCCTTTTATAGCTGGTTCCGTTATCTTACTTTTCATGATATACCTTATTGCAGAGGGTAAAAATAATAATTCTTTTAAAAATCAAGAATTAAAAGTTTTTTAATGAAAAGCCAGACTGATGTTTTTATTAATAGAGAATTAAGTTGGATTGAATTCAATAAAAGAGTACTCCTTACTGGTATGGAAAAGGAGTACAAAATTCTAGATAAAGTAAAATTTTGTTCAATTTTTAGTAATAATCTTGATGAGTTTTTTATGGTAAGAGTAGCTTCATTAAAGGCTCAAGTTGAAGCAGAAATTACTAAAAAAAGTATTGACGGACTTACCCCTAAAGAGCAATTAAAAAAAATCAATAATGAAATAAAAAAGTTAACTATTCTCCAAGAAAACTATGTAAATAATGAATTAAAAAATGAATTAAAAGAAAAAGGTATAATTTTAAAAAAATATAAGGACCTAAGTGAAAATCAAAGAAATTGGTGTAATAACTTCTTTACAACATCTATTTTCCCTTTATTAACTCCATTAGTTGTTGATCCGGCACATCCATTTCCTTTTATAAGTAATTTAAGTCTAAATTTAGCAGCTTTAATAAAGGATGAGGAGGATTCTAAAAATCAGTTTGTCAGAGTAAAAATACCAACAAAAAATATACCCCGATTTATACGAATTCCAAATGAAATTACTCAACTTAGTCATGAAAGTTCTCACTATTTCATAAGTGTTGAAGATTTAATTGGGAATAATATAAATACTTTATTTAACGGAATGGAATGTATAAATTACTCTTTTTTTAGAGTGACAAGAGATGCAGATTTAGAATTAAAAGAACTTGAAGCTGATGATCTACTTTTAGCTGTTGAACAAAGTTTGCAAAAAAGAAGATTAGGTGGAGACGTAGTTAGATTAGAAGTGGAGTCAGATATGCCAGAAAATATTCTAAAGTTACTTATTGAAAGTATCTCAATACAGAAAGAATATATATACTTTTGCAAAAGTTTATTAGGCCTAGACGATTTAAATCAGCTTACAAAAATTGATAGAGATGATTTAAAAGAAAATTTAGTAATTGGAAAAACTCACCCAGAATTAAAACATTTAGATTTACCTTCAAACAAAAACCCTAATTCTATTTTCAAAATACTTAGAAAAAAAAATATTCTGCTTCATCATCCCTATGACTTATTTAAAACTTCAGTTGAAGAATTTATAAACAGAGCAGCTGATGATCCACTTGTAATGGCTATAAAAATTACTTTATATAGAGTTTCCCAAGATTCGCCTATCATTGCAGCTTTAATGAGAGCTGCAGAGAATGGGAAAGAAGTAATGACTCTTGTTGAACTAAAAGCAAGATTTGATGAAGACAATAATATTCAATGGGCAAAACAACTTGAACAAGCTGGAATTCATGTTGTATACGGAATCATCGGATTTAAAACACATACAAAAATTGCCTTAATAGTAAGAAAAGAGAAAGGACGATTAAGGAATTATTTCCATATTGGAACAGGAAATTACAACTCTAATACTTCAAAGTTTTATACAGATTTAGGATTACTTTCAACGGATCCCGATATTGCATCTGATTTACTTGAGTTATTTAACTACTTATCTGGTTTTTCTAAACAAAAAAATTATCAAAAGTTATTAGTTTCTCCCTCATCGATGAGAGAGAAATTTATATTTCTAATAAAGAGAGAAATTACAA
>QCSV01000072.1 GCA_003211415.1 Prochlorococcus sp. AG-670-M15
TGTCCTGTATAGTCTTCCACTACACTAAAGCCATTTTTTAATACAATATCTTCGATTTCCCCAGCCACATCAAGCAGTGTATTCCCTGCTTTAATTTTCGAAAGGCCCGCATACAATGCTTTATAAGCTACATCGCTAAGATTTAGAGCCTTTGGACTAACTTCTCCCACACAAATTGATATACAACTATCGCCATGGAAACCATCCAAATATGCTCCTGTATCAATTTTAACTAAGTCACCATTTTGAATAATTTTATTTTTATTAGGTATTCCATGAACAACCTCATTATTGATACTAGAACAAATACTAGAAGGAAATCCATGATAACCCTTAAAACTTGGAACAGCTCCAAAACTTTTTATCCTCTTTTCTGCGAAATCATCTAAATCTTTGGTGCTCATTCCAGGTTTAATTAAGTCATTAATTTCCCTCAAAACAGTTGCTACAATCCTGCTAGACTTTTTCATCAAATTTATTTCACGTGAAGACTTTATTTCAATTCCTCTTCGCCTCTGAATAAAAGGAACTTGATCATTAGCCCTGGAATTATTTTTATTTAACAAAAGATCTGCAAAATGTCTCATTGGAATAAATAATAGTATTAGGTAAATATCTTCAAAATAGCCATTATGGTCTTGGCTATCTTAAATCTATCAATAACAATGGAAAAGAAACAAAAATGAAAATTTTATTTAATTCTAGACAATTCCATAAGGCTTTGGCGCCCTGGGTTTTTTTCCCATTATTTGTATCCTCAATTACGGGTCTTCTTTATAGGGTTTCAAAAGATTTATTAGGTTACTCTAGAGAACAAGTTCATTGGTTAATGTCTCTCCATGAGGGCGAATGGCTTGGAGATAATGGCGAACTTATATACGTAATATTGAATTCCCTTGGAGTTTTATGGATGCTCATAACGGGATTCCAAATGTTTTCAAAAACAATTTCATTTACCAAAAAGGTTACTAAAGGCGAGTCAAAAGGTTAAGATATAGAACTTGTAGGACAAAAAAGACCAAAATGGCCAAAGAGAAACAAGAGAAGGAATTAGAAACCGGTATTAAAGCTGACGGATCATTTGATGTGGCAGTTGAACAAAAAGAAAAAAAAATGGTTTCTGAAACAACGCAGAACTTACGCGCGTCCAATCTTATTAAGGAATTTGAGAATGATCAATTAAAAAAAGAATTACCTGAAATTTATGTTGGGGACACTGTAAAAGTTGGAGTAAAAATTACAGAAGGTAATAAAGAAAGAGTCCAACCTTATGAAGGTGTTGTTATAGCAAAAAGGCATGGAGGTATTAACCAGACTATTACAGTCAGAAGAATTTTTCAGGGTATAGGTGTTGAAAGAGTATTTATGCTACATAGTCCACAGGTTGCCTCTCTAAAAGTTGAACGTAGAGGTAAAGTAAGAAGAGCTAAGTTATTCTATCTGAGAGATAGAGTAGGAAAAGCTACTCGCGTAAAACAACGCTTTGATCGATAAAGTTGTAAATTAATTAACTTATTGGTCACAAAGGCGCTTATAATTATTTAAATGCGTCGTTAGTTCAGTTGGTAGAACGCAGGTCTCCAAAACCTGATGTCGGGGGTTCAAGTCCTCCACGACGCGTTTGATCAACATTATGTAAATCATTTTTTCATAAGATGGAGTTAGATCTTCAACCTGGGGATGTAGTTAAAGTCCTCGAATCAGCAGCTTTAGGATGGGTTCGTGCAAGAGTCATCAGAGTTAAGTCTGGTGGGAGAGTTGTCGTACAAAGTGACCAAGGCAGAGAATTTACCGCTAGAGGAAACCAAGTGAGGTTGATTGAACCCGCTGGTTTTAGACCTCAAAAATAAATAGTTGTTTAAGCAAACTAATTATTTCTGTAAATCCTCAAATTAATAAATTTTTTTTATTACAACACTACAAATTAAGTATTATGATCTGATAATTTTAAGAATGAAGTTCTAAATAAATTTAGAACAAAACTCTGGGACCGTAGTTCAACTGGTTAGAGCACCGCCCTGTCACGGCGGAAGTTGCGGGTTCGAATCCCGTCGGTCCCGTTTTTTCTAAAAGAAATTTGGAAAAACGTTTAAGACTAGCCCCGAGTCCAACGGGTTTATTTCATATTGGGACAGCACGAACAGCATTGTTCAACTGGTTGTATGCACAAAAAATAGACGGAAAATT
>QCSV01000073.1 GCA_003211415.1 Prochlorococcus sp. AG-670-M15
TAAGTTCATTATCTACAACTTTTTTTATTTCATTTGTATCTTCTTTTCTAACTGATAAATCATTTATTGATTGACTTCCTAAATTACTTGTGAGAACAATGATTGAATTTTTGAAATTGATCGTACGACCTTGACCATCAGTAATAATTCCATCATCAAGAACCTGTAAAAGAATATCTAAAATGTCATTGTGAGCTTTTTCTATTTCATCTAGCAGTATCAACGAATAAGGATTTTTCCGCACTGCTTCAGTTAATTGACCTCCTGATTCGAAACCTAAATATCCAGGAGGCGCACCTATAATTTTACTTACTGAATGCTTTTCCATATATTCAGACATATCGAGTCTTGTAATTGAAGAATTTGAATCGAATATAATTTTGGCTGTTACTTTACTAAGCTCTGTTTTCCCAACACCAGTTGGACCTAAGAATAGGAAACTGGCTAGAGGCTTGCTCGGATCATTTAGACCAGTCCTCGATCTCTTAATAGAATCTGCAACAGCCCTAATTGCACTATCTTGACCAATAATTTTTTCTTTAAGGATTGACTCGAGGCTCAAAAGTTTATCTTTTTCTGACTGGTTTAAGTTCTGTACTGGAATAGAGGTCCACTTTGAGACAACTTCTGCAATATCATCAAAAGTAACCTCCTGCCTTAAAAGACTCGTCTCTCCATTTTTGTAAGAATTAACTAGATACTCACTTTTTTCATTTAATTTTTTTTGTAAAAAATTTAAAGTTCCAAATTCTAATTCTGCTGCTTTGTTGAGGTCAAAACTCCTTTTGGCTTGATCTATTTGCAATTGAACAGATTCAATTTCTTCTTTTATGGTGCTAATTTCATCAATTTCATCTTTTTCTTTTTTCCATTTAGCGCCTAATTCTGCCTGTTTATCTTTAAGGGATATAAGTTCATTATTGATTTTTTTTAATCTTTCTACAGAAAAATCATCTGTTTCTCTTTTTAAAGATAATTTTTCCATTTCAAACTGCAAAACTTTTCGATCAATTTCATCAATTTCTTCAGGTTTGGAAGTTATGACCATATTTAATCTTGAGGCTGCTTCATCGATTAGATCTATTGCTTTGTCTGGAAGAAATCTATCGTTAATATATCTTTCGCTAAGGCTTGCAGCTGCAACTAAAGCATTATCAGAAATTCTTACACTATGATGAACTTCGTATCTTTCTCTCAATCCTCTTAATATTGATACAGTATCATCTATTGAAGGAGCCTCAATTTTTATTTTCTGAAATCTTCGTTCTAGAGCAGGATCTTTTTCTATATTTTGTTTATGTTCAATAATAGTTGTAGCACCAATACATCTAAGTTCTCCTCTTGCAAGCATTGGTTTTAATAGGTTGCTAGCATCTAAAGAACCTCCGCTAGCACCAGCTCCAACAACTGTATGAATTTCATCAATAAAAAGAATAATTTTACCGTCTGATTCTTTAACTTTCTTCAGGACATTTTTTATTCTTTCTTCAAATTCTCCACGATATTTTGCTCCAGCAACAAGTGAACCCATATCTAATGAAATTAGTTGCCTATCTTGTAGGGCAGAGGGTACATCGCCATTAATAATTCTTTGAGCCAACCCTTCAACAATGGCCGTTTTGCCAACCCCAGGCTCTCCAATAAGCACCGGATTATTTTTTGTTCTTCTACTCAATATTTGAATTGTTCTTCTAATTTCTTCATCCCTACCAATAACTGGGTCTAAAATTCCATCTCGTGCAGATTGAGTTAGATCGATACCATATTTTTCCAAAGACTCATTAGAAGTAGCAAATTCGTTTTTTACTGCTGGATCTGACTTCATTTTCTTTATAGTTTCAAGAAATTCTGGAATACCTTTTTGATTTAAAATTTGAAATCCATATTTATCATCATAAGTCAAACCGTAAATTAAGTGTTCTGTTGATATCACTACATCATTTAAAGTATTTTTAATATCATTCGCTTTCAAAAATATTTTGTGAAGAGTATCACCAATATATAAATTATCTTGTTTATTTTTCATTTTTGCCTTCAAATTTAACGAAGACATTATTTCTTTCTCAATCTCTTTGATATTTACATTATTATTTTTTAGGATTTTTTTTGAATGGTTGTCTTGTTTTATAAGAGCTAAAAATAAATTGTCAG
>QCSV01000074.1 GCA_003211415.1 Prochlorococcus sp. AG-670-M15
CATTATTGGGTCTGCTGCAAAAGAGAAAATTGGATATATTGATCGAGAAAGGATTTTGGTTATAGAAGATAATTTAGATTATATTTTTGGTCAAATAGTCGCTGAGTTTTGGAATAGGCCTTCAAGAAAACTTAAACTTATTGGTGTTACAGGTACAAATGGAAAAACGACAATTACTTTTTTATTGGAATATCTTTTAAAAAAATTAGGAAAAAAGACTGCATTATTTGGGACCTTGCTTAATAGATGGCCTGGCTTCTCAGAAGTGGCTTCTCATACAACTGATTTCGCCGATAAACTTCAAAAGAAATTAAATGCTGCTGTTGAGGCGGAATCTGAATTCGCGATATTAGAGGTAAGTTCTCATTCTATTGCTCAAAACAGGATATCAGGATGCGAATTTGAGGCGGCTATTTTTACTAATTTAACTCAAGATCATCTTGATTATCACTCAGATATGGAATCATATTTTCAAACAAAAAGAAAATTATTTTTCCCACCTTACTTAAAAGAAAAAGATGGAATTTGTGTATTAAATCATGATGACCATTGGATATCTAAATTATCATCTGATCTTGAAAAAAGATCTTTATTAGTCTCTACAAAGATTTCTGAAAGTGAATTTGAAAATGATGATTTTTTTTTCGTAACAGATAAAAAATTTACTGAAGGTGGTTCCACCTGTATTTTTCATACACCTAGGGAAAAAATTCAACTTTTTGTTCCACTTGTCGGTGAATTTAATTTAATGAATGCGATTCAAGCATTAACAATTTTGTATAAACTTAATTTTTCTTTAAAAGATCTATCAAAGTTAATACAATTTTTCCCTGGTGCGCCTGGGAGAATGGAGAAAATACAAATTGATAATGATGTCGTTTCAAGATCTCTTCCTACAGTAATTGTTGATTATGCCCACACTCCTGATGGATTAAAAAAAGTTTTGCAATCAATTAAAAAACTTTGTGAAGGGAAACTAATAACTGTTTTTGGCTGTGGTGGAGATCGTGATAGTAGTAAAAGGCCTTTAATGGGATCAATAGCTGAAGAGTTGTCTGATCAACTTTTTATAACTTCAGATAATCCAAGATCAGAAGAACCCCAAAAGATAGTAAATGATATTTTGATGGGTATAAAAAAAAGAGAAAAAATAATAATTGAAATTGATAGATTTAAAGCAATAAATGAATCTATTAAATTTGCCAAAAAAAAAGATATTGTTTTAATTGCAGGAAAAGGACATGAAGACTACCAAATTCTCAATGATAAAGTTATTAATTTTGATGATAGAAAAATAGCTTATAAATTATTAAAAGAAAAAAATAAATCTCAATAAAATTTCCTAATCAAATAAGAAAGATATTTACGCAAATCACAAGAAAAGTTTCTTAGAATCAATGGAGTTATTTTTAATAAAATGAAAGGCTTAGCCTTAGTTGTAGGCGCAGGTGGAATTGGAACACAACTAGCTAAAGATCTGAATGAAAGTGAAAAAGATTTAGATGTTGTTTTGTGTGGAAGAAAAAGTGAATTTAATCCTTTTTGGGAATTAGACATAGAGGATTCTCAATCCCTTTTGCAGTTGAAAAATAAAATATCAAATCATCATTCAAAATTAAGGCTAGTTGTTAATGCTACAGGTAGACTTCATAGTGATTCTCTTCAACCAGAAAAAAGATTACAACATCTTGATAAAAAAAATATGATGGAAAGTTTTTCAATAAATGCCTTTTCTCCTATTTTATTAGCTAAAGCGATTGAAGAATTTATACCAAAAGATTTTGATTTTAATTTTGCAAGCATAAGTGCAAGAGTTGGTAGCATTGGAGATAATCAAACTGGAGGTTGGTATTCATATAGAGCTGCAAAATCTGCGCAAAATCAGTTTTTTAAATCTTTAAGTATTGAATGGGCTAGACGTTTCCCAAAGGCTACTATCACATTGCTTCATCCAGGAACAGTAGATACTGATTTATCTAGACCTTTTCATAAATTTGTTCCAGAACATAAATTATTTAGTAAAGAAAAATCCTCACAATTCTTGATTAATATTATTAAAAATCAATCATCAGAATCTACAGGAAAATTTATTGCATGGGACAACTCGGAGATACCTTGGTA
>QCSV01000075.1 GCA_003211415.1 Prochlorococcus sp. AG-670-M15
AGTTGCAGCCATTAAAGCGATAAATGTAGTTGTTTTTATGCCTCCACCAGTACCTCCCGTACTTGCTCCAATAAACATTAAAGTCATTAATAACAATAGACCAGTATCTGATATGGAGTTCAAGGAGATTGGGTAATTTGTAAAGCCTGCAGTTCTTGCGCTTACTGTTTCAAAGACTGATGACATTAACCGTTCAAAAAAATTCAAATCATTGAAAAATTGACTATTTAGTAATGATTCAGTGATAAATAATCCTAATGATCCGAATACTATTAGAGACAAACTTGTCCTAATAACTAGTCTGGAATGAAGGCTTAATTTTTTATAAGAAAGATTTCTTTTATTACTCCAAATATCATCAATAACCCGCCATCCCAATCCACCCATAACAATGAGAAAAATAAAAACACTATTAACCAAATAATTTGCTCTATAGTCTTGTAGGCTATTTGACCTTAAAGAAAATCCTGCATTGTTATATGCCGATATGCTATGAAAAATTGAAGACCATAGTCTTTCCCAATTATTTTGAATATCTACAAATCCAAAAGAATATAAAACAATTGCACCCATGGATATGATAGTCACCGCCGTAATAGCAATGCTTTGAAAAGTTCGACCAATTCCTCCAACTCCAAATTCATCTAGAGTCTTTCCTTTATCTAATCTAGTTCTTAGCTTTGTTCCCTTTACAACAAACCCTTGTAAAAATGTTGTAATGGCCATTAATCCCAGACCACCTGATAACAACATAAAAGCTAAGAAAACTTGGCCAAAGAAATTTAAATCAACACCAATATCTATTATGGTTAAGCCAGTAACAGTTATTGCAGAAGTGGACGTAAAAAATGCTTCCCACAAACCAACATTTGAAGATGAACATAATGGTGAACTCAAAATTAGAGTTCCTAGGCAAATAATAAACAAGCCTGTAACAATAGTAAATTGTGGTACTGATAGCTTTTTGTAAGCATCTTTGATCTTATACACCTTACTTATAAATTTCACGATATTACCCGTAATTTAGAATTATCAAAGCTGGCACTGTAAATGACATTATAAGTGTTAATCCAGCTCCATATTTTGCGATATCAAAAAATCTATATCTTCCAGGACCATAAACCATTAAATTTGTTTGATAACCCATTGGAGTCAAGAAAGATTGACTTGCGCCGAACAAAACAAGCATTATTAAAGCGCTTGGTGAAATGCCTAAAACATTTGAGAATTCAATAGCAACAGGCAAAATCAAAGCAACCGAAGCAGCATTACTTATAAATTGTGTAAGAAAAACTGTCGATATAAAAATTACTACTAGCGCAAAATAAAGAGGCATTCCATTAAGGACAAAGTTTAGATTGACTGCAATTAAATCCGCTAATCCTGTTACTTGCATAGCCACACTAAAGCATGATAAAGATCCCAACAATAAAATGACATCTAACCTAATTGATTTTTGTATCTCTGCAGGTCTTAAACATCCACAAGCTACCATAGCAATGACTGCTAAAAGAACTGAACCAACTAATGGAATATTAGAAACCGAAGGCAAAACAACCATTCCGATTGCAATTGCAATCGATATAGGTTTTTTTATCAAGAAAGGTAAGTCATCTTCGAATTGATCTAAAATAAGCAAATCATTACTAGCTTGCAAACCTCTTATTGAATCTAAAGGTGCTTGCAATAATAAAACATCTCCAGCCCTTAAAACAGCTTGGCCTAATCTCTCCTGCACAGTTTGTTGACCTCTTCTTAGTGCCAAAACTGTTGCATTATGACGCTGCCTAAATCTTAATTCTCTCAAACTGGCACCAGCTAGAGTTGAGCCAGCTGGTAATAAGGCTTCAAAGGTCTTAGTACCTTCATCATCTGAGAAAACATTAGCTCCGTCGAAAGATGTTTTGTTTTCGCCTAACAAAATGGTATGTTCCTGCTGCAGCCTAAATAAGTCTGCCCTTGTAACGCGGATTATTAATCTATCATCCGGTTCAATCTTTCTATCAGCCAAAGGAGGAAGAATAACTTTTCCATTTCGTTGCAATTCCAGAACATCAACGTCAAATCGTCTTT